>JALZDD010000213.1 GCA_030862715.1 Actinomycetota bacterium
CCTGGGTGCCATCTCGGCCGACCTGCGTGACGTCTCGGCCGACCTGCGTGACGTCTCGGCCGGCGGGGGTGACGTCTCGGCCAGCGGGGGTGACGTCTCGGCGGGGTCTAGACGGTCGTCGTGCTCGGCGGGGTCACGAGCGTCCGCAGGACCTTGCGGCGGTGGTGGACGGCCTCGGCGCTGAAGATGATCAGGGCGATCCAGACGATCGCGAAGCCGGCCCAGCGGCCGGGAGGCATCGCCTCGTGGGCGATGAAGACGCCGACGGCGAACTGCAGGATCGGGGCGAGGTACTGGAGCAGCCCGATCGTGACCATCGGCACCCGGATCGCGGCCGCGCCGAAGCAGGCCAGCGGCACGACGGTGATGACGCCGAGGCTGATCAGGAGGAGTACGTGGAGGGCACCGTGGCCGAAGAGCGTGCCGTTCCCGGTGGCCTGGAGAGCGATGATCAGGGCCAGCGCGAATGGCGCCGTCACGGCGGTCTCGACGGCCAGCGACTCGAACGGCCCGACCCCCGCGCTCTTCTTGAGCAGCCCGTAGGTGCCGAACGAGAAGGCCAGGATCAGAGCGACCCACGGCAGACGGCCGTAGTCGACGGTGAGCACGATGGTGGCCACGAACGCGATCCCGAGCGCCACCCACTGCAGCTTCCGCATCCGCTCGCGCAGGATGATCACGCCCATCAACATCGTGACCAGCGGATTGGTGAAGTAGCCCAGGCTCGTCTCCACGATCCGCCCGTTGTTGACCCCCCAGATGTACGTCACCCAGTTGATCGAGATCACCGCCGCAGCCGCAGCCAGCAGCACGAGCTTGCGCCGGTCGCGCAGGATCGCGGTCACTTGCTGGCGGCGTCCCACGATCAGCACCAGCGCTCCGGCCACCACCAGCGACCACAGGATCCGGTGCCCCAGGATCTCCCAGGCCCCGGCGGGCTCCATGAGCGGGAAGTAGAGCGGAAACGCTCCCCACATGATGTAGGCAGCGGCGCCGAACATCACTCCACGCCGTTGCTCATTCACGTCGCAACGGTACTGCCAGGGACCGGAAACCCTTTACCGAATATCGCGCCTCGGATCAGACGGAGCGGACCGCGACCACGTCGGCGAAGGCCTCGAGGGCCTTGCGGACGGGACCCTCGGGCAGCGGCGCGAGGGCGGCCTTGGCCTCCTCGGCGCGGGACTGGACGTAGGCGCGAGCCTCGGCCAACGCCGGGTGGGCGCGGAGGAGGCCGACACACTCGGCCAGCGCCGCGTCGTCGGTGAGGTCGCTGTCGAGCAGCTCCAGGAGCCGGGCGTCGGCGGCGTCGGTGGAGCGGCGCGCCAGCAGCACCGGAAGCGTCGGGACGCCCTCACGGAGGTCGGTGCCCGGGGTCTTGCCGGACTCGTCGGAGGCGATGTCGAGGATGTCGTCGGAGAGCTGGAAGGCGACGCCGACGATGTCGCCATAGGCGAGCAGCGCCTCCTGGATCTCCTTGTCGGCGCCGGCGAAGAGCGCACCGTAGAGAGCCGAGGTGGCGATCAGGACGCCGGTCTTCCCGGCCAGCACCTCGAGGTGGTGGTCGACCGGGTCGACACCCTCGGGCGGCGTGACGCCTTCAAGGATCTGACCCTCGACGAGCTTGGCGAAGGTCGCCGCCTGGATGCGTACGGCCTCCGGGCCCAGCTGGGCGGTCAGCTCCGAGGAGCGGGCGAAGAGGAAGTCGCCGGTCAGGATGGCGACGTGGTTGTCGAAGCGGGCGTTGGCGGTGTCCTCACCGCGGCGCACGAGCGCCTCGTCCATGACGTCGTCGTGGTAGAGCGAGGCCTGGTGGGTCAGCTCGACGACGCAGGCCGCGGTGATGACCTCGTCGGCGAGCGTCTCCGGGCCGTACTCGGCGGCCAGCAGCACCAGCAACGGCCGGAACCGCTTTCCGCCGGCCTCCAGCAGATGGGAGGCCGCTTCCGTGACGAACGGAGAGCTGCTGCGGGCGTAGCCCGCCAGCTTCTCCTCCACGATCGCCAGCCGAGCGCGCAGCCGCTGCTCGAGCTCGGGATCGGTGATCGGGAGGGCGAGTTCAGGGGCTCGGTCGGTGGGTGCGCTGGTGCTCACCCGATGAATCCTCCCGCATCCACCAACAGGCTGAGCACAGGGCCCGGAATTACACCCAACAAGACGGTGGCGACAGCGCTCAGTGCGATCACGACGGTCGTGGCGTACGACGGCGTCACGACCGCGGCCGCGGCCTCGCGCGGGTCGGTGAAGAACATCAGCATCATCACGCGTATGTAGAAGAAGATCGCGATGATGCTCGACCCGATCGCGACCGCGACGACGGGCCACTGACCGGCGCCCAACGCGGCGGCGAAGACGCCCCACTTGCCGATGAACCCGGCGGTCAGGGGCAGCCCGGCCATCGAGAGCAGGAAGACGGCGAAGGTCGCCGCGACCCAGGGATTGGAGCGGCCCAGGCCGGCCCAGCGGTCCAGCGAGTTGACCTCACCGTTGGGCCCGCGCACGAGGGAGACGATCGCGAAGGCGCCGAGGGTCGCGAACCCGTAGGCGGTCAGGTAGAACAGCACCGCCTGCGTGGAGCCGAAGGCATCGGTCTGTACGCCGAGGAGGCCGGTCAGCAGGAAGCCGGTGTGGGCCACGGCGGAGTAGCCGAGCATCCGCTTCACATCGGTCTGGACCACCGCGAAAGATGCGCCCAGCAGCATCGTCAGCACCGCGACGACGCCGATCGCCGGGCGCCAGATGTCGCCCTCGGCACCGAAGGCGACGTAGAAGAGCCGGAGCATCGCGGCGAACGCGGCGATCTTGGTGGCCGCGCTCATCCACGCGGTGACCGGCGTCGGAGCGCCCTGGTAGACGTCGGGGGTCCAGGAGTGGAAGGGCACCGCGCCGGTCTTGAAGAGCAGGCCGACGGCCATCAGGCCGATGCCGAGGAGCAGGAGCGGGCTGGAACCGTCCTCGGCCGCCACCTCACCGATCTCGGCCAGCGACATCGACCCGGCGAAGCCGTAGACCAGCGCCAGACCGTAGAGGAAGATCCCGGAGGAGAAGGCGCCGAGGAGGAAGTACTTCAGCGCCGCTTCCTGGGAGAGCAGCCGGCGACGACGTGCCAGCCCGGTCAGCAGGTAGAGCGGCAGGGACAGCACCTCGAGGGCGACGAAGAGCATCAGCAGGTCGCCGGAGATGCAGAA
>JALZDD010000253.1 GCA_030862715.1 Actinomycetota bacterium
GCGCGGTCTCGAGGATGGCGTGGATGAGGATCGGCTTCTGTACGCCGCCCTTGGCCTCGAGCTGCGCGAGCAGCCGGTCCACGTAGTGGATGTCCTCGGGGCCCTGCACCTTCGGCACCATCACGACATCGAGCTTGTCGCCGATCTCGGTGACCAGGGTGACCAGGTCGTCGAGCACCCACGGGGAGTCGAGCGAGTTGATCCGGGTCCACAGTTGGGTCTTGCCGCTGTGCCCACCAAAACCGGCGGTGGCCTTGGCGATCTCGACCAGCCCCTCGCGCGCGGCGACCTTGTTGTCGGCCTTGACGGCGTCCTCCAGGTTGCCGAGGAGCACGTCGACGGTGCCGACCATGGCGGGCACCTTGGCCGCCATCTTCGGGTTCGACGGGTCGAAGAAATGGATCGCGCGACTCGGCCGTGCCGGGATCTCCCGCAGGGGTGCGGGAGCGCCCACCGCCAACGGTGCGAAGAAGTCCTTGGGGCTCTTGTGACTCATGCCGGTCACCCTAACGGCCGGTGGTTACCGGCCGGTAGGCGTCTCGGCTTGTAACGATCACGACCGGCGTCGGGAGGGGTGGTTCTTCGGAACCTGGGCGCCGTGACGGATCCGGGCGCCGGCGTCGAAACCGGCGAGGACGGAGCGGACGGTGTTGCGGACCTTGCTGGCGTTCTTCTTGTAGTTGGTCATGACTCCAGAGTGCTCTCGATGAGCCCTCGCGGGGAGTGGCAGGATTGACTAAGAATGATAGAATCTTGCCATGTCCGCAAAGCCGTCCATCGCCATCCCGATCGTCGACGGGATGACCCTCTTCGAGATCGGGATGCCGCTCGAGGCGCTCGGCTACGACTGGGACCACGACGCCAGCCCGCTCTACGACGTGGTGCTGTGCGGCGACCTGCGTGGGGTGCGCGTCCACGGTGGGCCGCGGCTGACGCCACAGCAGCCGATGGCCGCGCTGGCTGAGTTCGGAACGGTGCTGGTGCCGGCGATCCGGCCGGGCGAGCCGATCAGCCCGACCCTGGTCCGGGAGCTCCGCCGGACCGCCGCGGGCGGCGCCCGGATGGTTTCGCTGTGCACCGGTGCCTTCGCCCTGGCCGAAGCCGGGCTGCTCGACGGTCGCCGAGCCACGACCCACTGGCGGTGGGCGGAGCTGTTCCGGCGTACGTATCCCGGGGTCGACCTCGACCCGCGGGCGATCTACGTCGACGACGGCGTGCTGACGAGCGCGGGCTCGGCCGCCGGGCTGGACCTGTGCCTCCACCTGATCCGCACCGACCACGGCCAGCATGCCGCCAACACCATCGCCCGCAACCTGGTCATCGCCTCGCACCGCGACGGCGACCAGGCACAGTACGTCGCGGCCGATCCGCTCACCGAGCAGGCCCACTGGCTCGACGAGCTGCGCACCTGGCTCCGGGCCAACCTGCACGAAGACATCACCCTCGAGCGTCTGGCGGCGGCTGCCGCGGTCTCCCCGCGCACCCTCGCCCGGCGCTTCGAGCGCGACCTCGCCACCACGCCGATGCGCTGGGTCACCGCCGAGCGGATCGCAGTCGCCAAGACGCTCCTCGAGACCACCGACCTGCCGATCGAGCGGATCAGCCACGAGTCCGGCTACTACTCACCGGTGACCTTCCGGGCGGGGTTCACCTCGGAGGTCGGCGTGACTCCGGGGCGCTACCGGTCGCGGTTCTCGCGCCGCGAGCAGGACCGCGAGGTGAGCTGACACCGCTCAGCCGCGGCGCCACCAGCGTCGCCTCTGGCGCTGCTGCCGGCTGCGTTGGTCCTTGGCGGCTGCCACCCGTGCCGCGCGACGCTCGCGCCAGGCGTCCAGGGTCGCGTCGACGTCGCGGGGCATGGTGATCAGCGGCGGCCCCTCGGGCGCGCCGTAGCGGGCCGCGATGACGCGCTCGTTGTACTCCTCGACGATCCTGCGGGCGCCGTCCTCGGTGGTCTGGGTGTCGAGGAGACCGTCGAGCTCGGCGTCGTCCTTGCGGAGCTGGACGGACCGGGGGAGCACGACGATCTGCTCGCGCTCGACGAGCTGCTTGACCCACCAGTCGGGATCGTGGTCGCGGTCGAGGTTCTTGATCGGCTTGCCGGCGCCGGGCAGGTTGTCGAACTCACCGCGCTGGATCGACTGCTGCACCTGGAGGTCGACCCACTTGGCCTGCTCGTGCATCCGGGCGGCAGCAGCGGTCTTGCTCGCGGCATCGTCGAGATGGGGCGCCTGCGTCTCAGGGCGCTCCTCGGGCCGGTCTTCGCTCGTGGGCATGTGGTCACCTCCAGCGCGGGAAAGTTTACCCAGCGCTGGTTGTACGGCTGGGCAGCAGAAGCAGCAGCCCGGCGACGAGGGCGGTGACGCCACACACCGCCCACACCGTGAGGTAGCCCGACAGCGGCGCGTGCGCCTCGCCGGAGATCGATCCGTCCGCGGCGAGCGCGATCGCGAAGACCGCGGAGGCGATGGCGCCGCCGACGGTCTTGGTGGCGTTGGTCATGCCGGTCGCGAACGCGGTGCGGGAGGACGGCGCGGCTGCGGCGGCGGCCGCCGGCAACGAGGCGACCAGGGCACCCGAGCCGAGCCCCACGACGGCCATGTTGACGAGCCCCTGCGCGGTGGAGTCGTGGAACGGCAGCCACATCAGATAGCCCGCGGCCACCAGGAAGCAGGCGAGCGCCTGCGCCCGCGTCGGCCCGAAGAACCGCGCCCACAGCGGCAGGGTGAAGGCGGAGACGGCCATCGCGATGACGTACTCCGCGATCAGCAGCGACACGAACGACGCGTCGGCGCCCAGCCCGAACCCGGTCTCGGCGGGATCGGTGCGCGCGAAGGTCGACAGCGGAATCTGCGCTCCCAGCACCGACATCCCGAACAGGAACGCGGTGAGCTGGATCGGCCACTGCCCGCGCGAGACCAGAAGCCGTACGTCGATCAGCGGCTCGCTCCGGCCGGCGTCGTCCAGCGCGGTCTCGATGCGCCAGAACGGGATCAGCGTGAGCAGCCCCAGGACAACGAGCGCCCAGGCGAGGAAGGACCCGGCGCCGAGGACGCGTACGCCGACCAGGCCGGCCATGACCAGGCCGAGCACGAGGGTCAGCACCGCCAGCCCGAGCCAGTCGAAGGCGCCAGCGCTGCTGCCGGAGTCGGACTCGATGCCGACGGCGATGACGACGAAGACCGCGGTCACAGCGACTGCCGGGAAGGAGAGGATCGCCCACATCGGGAGGACGCCGACGAGGGCTCCGGCGGCGATCGCGCCGATGATCACCGAGAGCTGCAGTGCGCCGACGAGCACACCGGCGGCCCGACGGGTCAGGGCGGTGTCGCCCCCGGTGCGCTTGTGGACGATGGCGACCTCGAGCGGCAGCCAGATGACGTAGGCGCCCTGGATCGACCAGGCGACCAGGAACGAGCCGAAGTCGGGAGCGACCACGGTCCACCAGGTGGCGAGCGCGGTGATCCCGGTCGCCAGCAGGAGCACCTTCTTGTGACCGATCAGGTCGCCGAGCCGGGCGAGCGGCGGCACGCACAGCGCGGAGACGATCAGCTGGCCGGCCTCGAGCCAGTTGAGGTCGGCGTCGGAGACGCCGAGATGGTCGGCGAGATCGGAGAAGATCGGGGTGTAGTAGCCCTGCAGGATGCCGCTGGCGAACTCGACGGCCACCAGGAAGCCGACGATCACCCAGATTCCGCGGGCGGCCTTTTCGAGGCCGGTGCGCTGACGTTCGGTGGTCACAGCGACTCGATCAACCTTCGGTAGAAGCGGATCCCGTCGAGATAGTCATCGACCCTGATGTTCTCGTCGGCGGCGTGGATGGTGGCCCGCTGGGCAGCGGTCATCCGGAACGGCGCGAACCGGTAGACCCGGTCGCTGATCTCGTAGAAGAAGCGGGAGTCGGTCGCGGCCATGACCGTGTAGGGAGCCGGTACGGCCTCCGGGAAGATCTCCGCGATGGTGTCGGTGACCAGGGAGAACGCCTCGCCGCGAGGGGAGACCGGCGACGGCTCGCCGGCCCGGACGACCTCGATCTCGACCTGCTTGTCGCCGATCGCGGCACGCAGCCGCTCGACGACCTCGGCCACCGTCTCGCCGACCATGATCCGCAGGTTGACCCCGGCGGAGGCGGCAGAGGCTATGACGTTGGCCGCCGGGCTGCCCTCGAGCGTCGTGATCGCGACGGTGGTGCGCACCAGCGCGGCGGGCTCGGGCCCCAGCCGGGTCAGCAGCCGGGCCAGCGCCGGCGCCAGCCGGCCTGCGTTGGCCAGCACGGGGCGCAGGGGCTTGGCTGCGTACGGCGCGATCTGCTCGAACATCTCGACCGTCGGCGCCGGCAGCCGGACCGGCATCGACAT
>JALZDD010000269.1 GCA_030862715.1 Actinomycetota bacterium
CGAGATGCTCCAGCAGCGTGTCCGCCGCCTTGCGCTCCTGCGGCGAGAGCTCCTGGTAGTGCGTGGCGATCCGCCGGTCGATCCGCTGGTCCACCCGAGTTGTGCTCACTTCATGCCCGCCTGATCATGCGAAGCCAGGGACCGATGCCCAAGCGTCCGGCTCGGTCGATCCGTCGCGCTGCAGGGTCGCCTCGATGAGCCCGTAGGGGCGGTCGGCGGCGAAGAAGACCTCGTTCGGGTTCTCGAGGTCGAAGGGGGAGAGGTCGACGAGGAAGTGGTGCTTGTTGGGGCAGGAGATCTTGAACTCGGCGATCCCCTCGAAGGCCTCCATCACTGCCCTGCCCATCTCGTAGATGGTCTGCTGCAGCGCGAGCGAGTGCACCTCCGCGAAGGTGTCGAGCATGATCGCACGGATCCGGTCGTAGGCCGCGTTCCAGTCGTCTGGGTGGGTCTCCCACCGCCACCACGCGGTGACCTCGGTCGCCAGGATCCGGTCGGTCGTCTCGGCGAGGGTGGTGTAGCGGTCGCGCGGAAAGCCGTGGAACTCCGACCCGGTCGACTTGAGTACCACGAGGTCGGCCAGGCCGGACAGAACGAACTTTCGTTCGCCATAGCTGTTGACCACTGCCGTACGCGTCTCCTGCCCGCGCCGGGCGAACGAGAATTCGTTCGCCGGGATGCGGTCCCAGGCGTAGGACTCCGCCTTCATCACCGACCCGGTGACCCATGGCTGCCAGGCCCAGTAGGCGGTGAGGTCGAGCAGGAACGCTTCCGGCGAGGTGATGCCGAGCTCCTTGGCCTTCGCGTAGACCACGTTCTTCTGGGTGTCGGTGGCGTGTACGTGCACGTTGTCACCCTCGGTGAAGGCCGTCGCGAAGTCACCTCTGAGCTGGGTGGACACGTTCAGGTCGTGGATGGTGTGCCGCGCGCCCTCCCGGTCGACCTTGACCAGGCGAACCTCCGCCTTGCCGTGCTGGTTGGGGCCAAGAGTGATCGACATCAGCTTCCTCGATAGGTCGTGTAGGAGAACGGGCTGAGCAGGAGGGCGACGTGGTGGTGCTCGCCGGCGGTGACGGTGAACCCGATGGTCACCTCGGGGAAGAAGGTCTCGCGATCCTGCTCGGCGAACCAGGGCCCGGTCGCGAAGGTCAGCATGTGTGGCCCGGGCGGCACCTCGCCGTCGAACCGCACCCGCCCGTCGGCGTCGGTGGTCGCGGTGCGAGCGCTGTCGTCGGGAAGGGTGAGGTAGAGCGCGAGCCCGGCGGCGGGGCGGCCGAGGGCGGCGTCGAGTACGTGTGTGGAGACGGTGGTCATACGACGCAGTGTCACACGATCAAGGCTTGCAGTCGGAGCAACGCGATCTCGGCGAGCTGGCCCTTGGTCACCGTGATTTCGGTAGCCGGGTCGTTCTCCAGCCGCTCCTCGAGAAGCGCGAGCATCTCCTCGGCGCTGCGTCCCGCTGCCCGCACCAGGTAGATCCGCCCGAACCGCTCCTCGTAGGCGGCATTGCCCGCCTTGAGCCGGGCCTGCACCTCGACGTCGGCCGGGTCGACCCCGGCCTGCTCGCGGGCGGAGAGCGCCGCGCTCTCCCCGTCCCCGGAGTGACGTTCCCCGATCCGTGGGTGGTCGGCCAGGGCTGCCTCGACCTCCTCGTCCGTCCAAACCGCCGCTAGTTGCCTCGCGGCGGCGAGCAGGTCCGGTAGGTCCGTATACGGCCGCCCCGCGACCAGCCCGGCCGCCCACGAGGGGATCGCGACGCAGGGTGCGACCACCGCTTCCGCCTCATCGGCAGGCAGCGCATCGAACTCGGCGAGCGTCATCGTCACCAGGTCAGCCTATGAAACGAGCGTTTCGGCGTCCGAAACGCAGGTTGCCTTTGTGTAACGCCCGGGCGGCTACCCCGCGAAGCTCTGCGCCAGGGCGAGGAGGTCGCGGTCCCGGCCGGGTGCGGCGACCAGGCAGAGGCCGGCCGGAAGATTGGTGGGCGTACGGACCGGGATCGAGACGGCGGGAAGGCCGGCGATCCCGGCGATGCAGGTGAGGCGCATGGTGTCGTCGCGCACCCCGGCCGCGTCGGCAGCGGTCGGCGCCACCGAGGAGGCGCTGGGGTAGGCGAGGACACGGTCGCCGACGACGTCGAGGATCTCCGTACGCGCCTGCGCGAGCACGCCCCGCGCCTCGGCGGCCTGCTCCCGGGTCACCGAACGGGCCATCTCGAACCGACCGCGCACGGCCTCGCCGAGCGTGTCCAGCCGGGTCTCGAGCCAGGCCCCGTGGGCCTGCCACGCCTGGTAGGCCTGGCCGGTGACGAAGGCCTGGCGCCACTCGTCGAGCTGCGCCGGCTCCCAGGCCAGCGGCTTGGCCTCCGGCAGGGCCTCGCTCACCGCGGTGGCCACATCCTCCGAGGCGAGCCCGACCAGCGACGGCACCAGGTGGATCTCGTCCAGCGAGGGCGACGACGCCGGCGCCTCCGGCAGCAGTACGTCACCCACCGCCTGCAGCAGAAACGCCGAACGCGTCATCCACCCGACGGTGTCGAACGCCTTGGCGAGCGGGAGCAGGCCCTCGCGCGAGACGGCCCCGTGCGACGTACGGATGCCGTAGAGGCCTTGGTAGGCGGACGGAACCCGGATCGAGCCGCCGGTGTCGGTCCCGAGCCCGATCGAGGCCTGGCCGAGCGCGACAGCGGTCGCCGATCCCGATGACGAGCCTCCGGGGATCCGCCCCGGGGCCTTCGGGTTCGGCGGCGCCCCGTAGTGGGCGTTGAGCCCCGACAGCGAGTAGGCGAACTCCTCGGTGCGCGCGATCCCGCGTACCGACGCCCCGGCGTCGAGCAACGCGGCGACGGCGGCGGCGTGCGAGGGTGCCACCGGCGCCTGCTCCAGCCATGCCGGGCTGCCGGCGCCGACCGCGAAACCGGCGACCGCGAAGAGGTCCTTGACCGCGACGGTCTCTCCGGAGAGGGCGCCGTCGGCGGTGTGCGAGGAGACCAGCGGGTCGCCGACGACCCGCCAGATCCGGGTGTCGAAGGCCGGCGCGGGCACTGAGACGTGGGCCGCGGTGACCTGCCAGCCGCCGTACTCGATCCGCACCGGGTCCCGCGCCCACAGCTGCGTCTGCAGCCCGCGCCCACCGCGGTCGAGCTCGGTGACGGCCACGATCAGCGCGTGGTCGTCGTCGATCACCTGCACATGGGTCTGCACGATGCGCCGCTTCGGCGCGCCGCCGCGCGACGCGCGGAAGGCGGCGATCTGCTCGTGCCCGACGAGGAGTCCGGCGGCATCGCCGCGCAGGGTGGTCGGTGAGTCGGCGAAGAGCGCGTCCAGAGCGGCGATGTCGTCGGACATCAGGGCGCTCTCGTACGCCCGGAAGGCCTGCAGCAGCCCGTGCGGGACCGGCTTGAGCTGGGCGCCGTCCCGAGCTTGTCGAGGGGTCATAGGGCGAAGTCTGCCCTGCGGAGCGTGGCGTGTACGCCTTTGACGGCTCAGAAGACGAGGGAGACGCCGAGCAGGACCGCGATGAGCAGCAGCGCCCCGGCGAGGATGAACCCGGTGGAGAAGGCCGGCAGCGGGCGTCGCTCCCGCATCGCGCGCTCGACCCGTGCCCAACGAACCATCGCGAGGACGGTGCACGCGATCGCCGTGAGCACCAGCAGGGCGATCACCCCGATGCGTACGCCCTCCGTGGTGGGCACCCGGAACGAGTGCAGCGCGACCGCACCGGCGAGCAGTCCGAGCACGGTGCGCGCCCAGGCCAGGAAGGTGCGCTCGTTGGCCAGCGTGAACCGCGGGTCCGGCTCGGAGCCGTGGTGGTAGACCCAGCGAGGGTGCCGCGGGTCATCCTTCGGTGGCGTCTCGGTCATGCCCCCATCGTCCACCACATCGGGTCCCGATCTAGATTATTACCCATGGGTAATAGGGAACAGGCGGAGTTCGACCGTGACATCGCGGTCCGTAGGACCGACGAGACGACCGGAGCGAGGTCGAGCGGCGAGCTTGCTCGTCCGCTCGCGCCGAGCGAGCGAGTAACCGCGCGAAGCGCGGAGAAGACGTACGCAGCCGAGCTCGCCCCCGGCTGGGTGGTCGGCGGCGGCGTCAACGGCGGCTACCTGCTCGCGGTCATCGCCAACGCGCTGCGGGCTCACCTGCCGAACCACCCGGACCCGATCGTGCTGAGCGCGTTCTACGCCGGCGCGAGCACGCCAGGACCGGCGGAGGTCCGCATCGAGACCAAGCGCGACAAGGGCTCGCTGGCCATCGCGACCGCCGAGCTGTGGCAGGGCGAGGAGCTGCGGATCACCACCACGGCGACGTACGCGGACCTCGACGGTCTCCACGCCAAGAGCAGCGGCTTCGAGCGGGTCACCGCGACCGAGCCGGAGCTGCCGCCGCTCGATGAGTGCCTCTCCTCGACCACGGCGCCCGAGGAGATGAAGAAGTTCGTGCCGATGCTGGACCGCTATGAGCTCTGCGTGCCGAAGGAGCAGTTCGTCTGGGGCGGCGCGAAGCCGAGCGGCGAGGCCGTCTTCACCGGCTGGTTCCGTCACCACGACCGCGAGCCGGACCCGCTCTCGCTGCTGCAGGTGCTCGACGCGCTCCCGCCGGTCACCTTCGGGCTCGAGCTGCCGGGCTGGGCGCCGACGCTCGAGCTCACCTGCCACATCCGCCACAAGCCGGCGCCGGGCTGGCTCAAGGTCACCCACTTCTCCCGCAACCTCTCGGGCGGCATGTTCGAGGAGGACTGCGAGGTCTGGGACTCCGAGGGCAAGCTGGTCGCGCAGGCGCGTCAGCTGGCTCGGCTGCCGCGCGCCTGACGAGTCAGAGCGGGGCGGTCACATCGGGGCGCAGCGGTCCTTCCCGCCGTAGGCGTCCCAGTGCCACGCCTCGGCGGAGTACTGCTTCAGCCCGAAATTCAGAGCGTTCTTGTTCAGGAACCGCCACACCGCGCTGGCCGGCTCCGAGGCCCGGGTCGCGCAGGTCTTGCCGCCGGTCGCACTGGGCTGCTCGAAGTCGATGGCGATGCCGAGCTGGTGGGATGAGTGGCCGGGCTGCGCGGTGAGCGTGTAGTCGCCAGCCGGGCAGCCGCCGGTGACGTCCTCCTGGCACAGCGCCTTCTGCTTCTTCATCGTCCGGAACGAGCTGCCCGCGACCAGGTCGACGCCCTGCTTCGCAGCCCTCTTGACCAGCGCCGCCGCGGCCCCGGAGATGCGTGCGTTGACGACGGTCAGGCCGTCGGAGCCGTCGATGTAGTAGGGGTCGCCCTTGGTGCTCTCGGTGCCTGTGTTGGGCAGCCCCTCGACCGCGCAGAGCCGCACCGGGATCAGCTTGCCCTCGTCATACCCCTCGCCCTCGCCGAGGTCCTTCGTCCCCGGCGAGCACACGAGCCCGGTCGAGTCGGCGCGTACGTTGCCGACCGGCCTCGTCGGTGCCGCGACCTCGAGGAGCTTGCCCTCGGCGGCGCCGGCGGCGCGCTGCTCGGAGGCCTTCACGGCCAGCTCGGAGAGGTGGCCGGTGACCCCGCCCTCGTTCGTGTCCGGGGCGGTCTGGCCGGCGTCCGGTGCCGTCTTCGGGACGTCCTCGGGGCAGGTCGTGATCGACTCGCTCAGCGGCTTCTGCGTCCCGGTCGCGAGGGTGATGTTCGCGCACACGACCGTGGTGTGGTCGCGCTTGGCGTAGGTGTCCTGCCAGGTCCGGTAGCCCGCCACCTCGAAGCTGTTGCCCGCTTCATCGGCCTGCAGCGTACGCAGCCTCAGACCATCGCCGTAGGCGCCCGGCTGCTCCAGCCAGGTGCCGATGTCCGCGGCGGTGACCTCCCAGCCGACGCTGCGCAGCGACGCGACCGCCACCGACAGGTCGCTGCCGACACCGTTCAGGTCGTCGGTCGTCGTCTGCTCCCACTTCTGCGTCTGGTCGTAGAAGTCGTACGCCCCGTAGCCGCCGACGCCGACCAGCGCGAGCACCAGCAGGCTCACGAGCACCTTCGGCCACCGCCGCTTCTTCGGCGGCTCGGGCCCGAACCGGCCGGGACCGTAACCCTGCGGGTATCCCGGGGGCGGCTGCTGCCCGTAGGGCTGCTCGGGGTAGGGCTGATCCGGATAGCGCTGCTGGCCGTAGGGATCCTGCTCAGGCGGATAAGGCTGCTGTGCCGGCGGATAGGGCTGCTGCTGAGGCGGGTACGGCCGCTGGTCGGGGTAGCGCTGGCCGCCGGGGTAGGGCTGGTGCTGCCCCGGATGAGGCTGCTGCTGACCGGGGTGGGGCTGCTGCTGCCCCGGATGCTGCGGCTGCTGCGGTCGTCCCGGGTAGGGCTGCCGCGGGCCTGGGTAGGGCTGCTGTCCCCGGTAGGGCGGGCGAGGCTCGCCGGGGCGCCGCGGGGGCCACTGCTGATCGCTCATGATCGGGCCCCGGACGGGGGCAGGCAGGCGATGAGCAGAAGACGGCGGGGCACGGCG
>JALZDD010000272.1 GCA_030862715.1 Actinomycetota bacterium
CGTACGAGCCGGTCCATGCCGGCGATGCCGATGGCGCTCAGCAGCGCGCCGATGGTGGTCGGGATCAGACAGACCAGCAGCGCGGTCAGGACCAGCCAGGACTGGTGCGCGCCGGAGTAGTCCGCCAGGTAGTAGAGGCTCCAGCAGACGACCACGAAGATGGCGGTCAGGCTGGTCAGGAGCACGTTGAGCGCGATCTCGTTCGGCGTACGCTGCCGCTCCGAGCCCTCGACAAGGGCGATCATCCGGTCCACGAAGGAGTGGCCCGGGTCGGAGGTGATCCGGACGACGATCCGGTCCGAGAGGACGAGCGTGCCGCCGGTCACGGCGCTGCGGTCGCCACCGGACTCGCGGATCACCGGGGCGGACTCGCCGGTCACCGCGCTCTCGTCGACGCTCGCCACCCCCTCGATGACATCACCGTCACCGGGGATCCGCTCACCGGCCTCGACCACGACGACGTCGCCTGCGCGCAGGCTCGTCGAGGTGACCACCTCTTCCGCGCCACCGAGGCCACCGTGCAGGCGGCGCGCGGTGGTCTCGGTCTGCAGCGCACGCAGGCTGGCCGCCTGGGCCTTGCCGCGGCCCTCGGCGACCGACTCCGCGAGGGAACCGAAGACGACGGTGAGCCACAGCCAGACGGTGACCAGCCAGCCCATCACCGACAGGTCGAGGATCGACATGACGGTCGTGGCGGCCGCGCCGAGCTCGACCACGAGCATGACGGGGGTCGCCACCAGCTTGCGGGGATCGAGCTTGCGCAGCGCACCAGGCACCGCCTCGGCGATCTGCTTGGCCGTGAGCACCGACGGTGCCGCCTCGGCCTGGGTGTTGTGCTCGGTGTGTTCTTCAGGGGTACGTACGGGGGTCTGGGTCATGACAGGGACTCCACGATCGGGCCCAGCATGAGAGCCGGGACGAAGGTCAGGCCGACGACGACCAGCGCGACGCCGGTCAGCAGGCCTACGAAGAGCGGGCGGTGGGTGGGCAGGGTGCCGGCGTTGTCCGGCAGCCGGTTGGCGGACGCGAACCGGCCCGCCAGGGCGAGCACGAAGACCATCGGGACGAACCGGCCGAGCAGCATCAGCATCCCGAGCAGCGTGTTCCAGAACGGGGTGCCCGAGGTGATTCCGGCGAAGGCGGAGCCGTTGTTGTTGGCGGCGCTGGTGACGGCGTACAGCGCCTCGGAGAGGCCGTGCGGGCCGTCGGTCGAGAGGCCGGCCAGCCCTGCCGGAGCGCTCAGCGCGATCGCTGCCCCGACCAGCACCAGGATCGGTGTGGTCAGGATGTAGACCGCGACCAGCACCATCTCGTCACGGCTGATCTTCTTGCCGAGGTACTCAGGCGTACGTCCCACCATCAGGCCGCACAGGAAGACGGTGACCACGGCGAGCATGAGCATGCCGTAGAGACCGGAGCCGACGCCGCCCGGCGCGATCTCGCCGAGCAGCATCCCGAACATCGCGACGCCGCCACCGGGAGCGGTCAGGCTCTCGTGCATGCCGTTGACGGCACCGGTCGAGGTGCCGGTGGTGGCGGCGGCGAAGAGCGCCGTGGCGGCCTCGCCGAATCGGGTCTCCTTGCCCTCCATCGCGGCTCCGGCGAGCTGCGGGGCGGTGCCCGGGCCGGCCATCTCCGCCCAGGTCAGCAGGATGATGCCGACGGTGAGGAGGGTGCCCATCGTGGCCACCACGGCGCCCCCTTGGCGCTTGTCCCTGACGATCAGGCCGAAGGCCCAGACCATCGAGAACGGCAGCACGAGGATCGCCCAGATCTCGAGCAGGTTGGTGAACGGGTTGGGGTTCTCGAAGGGGTGGGCGGAGTTGACGTTGTAGAAGCCACCGCCGTTGGTGCCGAGCTCCTTGATCGCCTCCTGACTGGCGACCGGGCCACCGGTCAGTGGCTGGGTGCCGCCGGTGAGCGTGGTCATCTCGTGCACGGAGTGCAGGTTCTGCACCGCCCCGGCCGCGGCCAGCACGATCGCGACCACGAACGCCGACGGCAGCAGGACCCGGACCGTCGTACGCACCAGATCGACCCAGAAGTTGCCGATCCGTCCCTGGTTGCGGGTGCGGGCGAGCCCGCGCGCGAAGGCCGCTGCGACAGAGAGACCGACCGCGGCGGAGACGAAGTTCTGCACCGCCAGCCCGGCCATCTGGATCAGGTGGCCGGTGGCCCCCTCACCGGAGTACCACTGCCAGTTGGTGTTGGTCACGAACGAGACCGCGGTGTTCCAGGCCCCGTCGCTGGGAAGCGGATCGAAGCCTCCGTCGAGCGGCAGCAGGTTCTGCAGCCGGCCGAAGGCGAAGAGGAACAGGATCCCGGCCAGGGAGAAGCCCAGCGCCGACATCGCGTAGGAGCGCCAGTGCTGGTCGGCCTCGGCGTCGACCTTGAGCGCCCGGTAGGCCACGGCCTCGGCGCGCAGGTGCTTCGGGCTGGTGTAGATGTGGGCGAGATAGCGGCCGAAGAGAGGGACCGCGAGGGTCAGCGCTGCGATCAGGACGACGATCTGCAGGACGGCAGCGGCGACGGAGCTCACCGGCTCACCGCCCGCGGCTCGGTCTCGGTGGGGGCGGCGCCGGTGTCGGTGTCGGAGGGCTGGCCCAACCGCCGGTCGATGACTCCGACCAGCGCGGCGAGCCCTGCGAAGGACACCAGCGTGATGAGGATGTAGACGAGATCTAGCACGGCTCCATTGCAGCCCCGCCCGAGGCCGGTGAGGGCCGGCCTTGACGGTTCCCTGACGGCGTACGCCTCGCGATTGACGCATCCTTGACCGGGGGCGCCTACCATGTGCCGGTGCGGACGTGGCTCCGCGCGGACATATAGACAGTCGGTTGCCACCGCGAGCGAGGGAAGAGGAGGTGGCTGAGATGGACGGCCAACCTCCGAGTACCACCTCGCCCTGACCGGTCCGGCCACATGGAGAGCGTGCCGGGCTGGTGCGTCGCGTTCCCGCGTCGCGATCCCGCTCGCACCATCACCGGAGGCCACCATGTCCGAGCACCCGTTCAAGTCCCTGCGCGCACTCACCAAGCAGCGCCGCTCCGACCCGCCGACGACCCCGTCGCTGCATGGCGGAGGCGGTCGGTCCTCGAAGCCTGAGCCCGCGACGCGCGGCAGCATGATCGACAGCGCCGTCTACGTCGGCGGCGACCGGGTCGACTCACCCTCGACGCTGGCCGAGACGTACCGCTCGCTCCACGACCACGACGACGCGATGGCCTGGATCGGTCTCTACCAGCCCAACCAGCACGAGCTGGCCTCGCTGGCCGAGGAGTTCGGCCTGCACGAGCTCGCTGTGGAGGATGCGATCCTGGCTCACCAGCGACCGAAGATCGAGCGCTACGACGAGACGCTGTTCGTCGTGCTGCGGGCTGCCTGGTACGTCGACGAGACCGAGAACATCGACTTCGGCGAGCTGCATCTCTTCGTCGGCCCCGACTTCGTGCTCACCGTCCGCCACGGCACCCAGCCCGACCTCTCGCCGGTCCGCCGCCGGATGGAGAGCAACCCCGATCTGCTCCGGCTCGGCCCGGAGGCGGTGCTGTACGCCATCCTCGACCGCGTCGTCGACGGCTACGCCCCGGTGGTGGCCGGGCTCGCCAACGACATCGACGAGATCGAGACCGAGATGTTCCGCGGCGACACCCAGGTCTCCCGCCGCATCTACGAGCTCTCCCGCGAGGTGGTCGAGTTCCAGCGGGCGACCCGGCCCCTGCTGGGCGTCGTACGCTCCCTGGCCGCCGGGTTCTCCAAGTACCGCACCGACGAAGAGCTCCAGCGCTACCTGCGCGACGTGGAGGACCACGTGATCGGGACCGTCGAGCAGATCGACGAGTTCCGCAATCTGCTGCGCGACATCCTGACCGTCAACGCCACCCTCGTCGCTCAGCAGCAGAACGAGGAGATGAAGGCGCTCAGCGAGCTCAGCGTGCAGCAGAACGACGAGGTCAAGAAGATCTCCGGCTGGGCGGCGATCCTGTTCGCACCCACGCTGGTCGGCACGGTCTACGGGATGAACTTCGACTTCATGCCCGAGCTGCAGTGGCGCTACGGATACTTCATGGCGCTCGGGCTGATGCTGACCGTCAATGTCGTCCTCTATATCCTCTTCCGCCGCCGCAACTGGATCTGAGAAGAGGCCCCCCACACATGATCGTCTACGCACTGCGCCCGACCGGGCTCACCGAGCACGTCCCGAAGGAGGTCCCCGATCTGCTCGACGAGCCGGACGCCGTGGTGTGGATCGACGTACCGCAGTGCGACGAGGAGGCATCCGAGCAGCTCGGTCAGTGGTTCCCCTTCCACGCCCTCGCTCTGGGCGACTGCATGGCCCGCAACCACATCTCGAAGTTCCACTTCTACGAGGACCACGTCTTCACGGTGCTGCACGCCCCGAAGCTCGGGACCGGCGGGCACGTGCACTACGTCGAGCTCGACCAGTTCATCGGCGCGAACTACCTGGTCACCGTGCACGGTCCGGTCAACCCGGTCGTCGCCCCCGAGGTGGCCCACATCGACACCGATCACGTGCGGCGGCGGATCCTGAAGGGCGACGTGGCCCTGCGTACGTCCTGGGATCTGTTCCACGCCATCGCCTCGTCGATGATCCGCCGCGAGACACAGCTCGTCGCCGACCTCGCCCGCGAGTCCGGGCGGATCGAGCAGCAGGTCACCGACGACGACCCCGACGACGATCCGGCGACCCTGTTGGAGGACCTGTTCCAGGTCGGTCACGCGCTGCTGACAGTACGCACCATCGCCACGCACAGCGCAGAGACGTGTCGCGCGCTGGCGCGGCGCGGGACCGGGCCGGTCGCGGGCCTGGCTGCACGAGCGGCCGAGCTGGCCGACCGGTTCGACATGGTGCGCACGATGGCCGACGGGCAGGGCGAGTTCGTCCGCGGAGTTATCGACTTCTACCAGGCTCGCACCAGCACTCACCTGGCGCTGGCCACCGAGGAGCTGGCCGCGACCTCGGTGCGGCAGAACGACGACATGCGCCGGATCTCGGCGTGGGTCGCCATCATCGCCGCCCCCACCCTGGTCACCGGCTTCTTCGGGCAGAACGTCCCCTACCCCGGATTCGGTCAGCTCAGCGGCTTCATCGTCTCGACCGGCGTGATCGTGGTCGCCGCGATCGTCCTCTACGTGCTGCTCAAGGCCAGACGCTGGCTGTGACCCGGCGTGGGCGGCTCGCGAAACGCTGACAAAGGTCCCGCTTCTCGACAACTGACGTAAGCACTGGGAGGCTACTGGACTCAAGCAGAACATTCTGTGGACCAGAGCGCTCTCGGAGGACGCATGCGGGCAGTTCAGCGGGCTATCGTCGGAGTCGGGCTTGCAGTCGTCGCCATCGTCGCGATGGCACTGCTCATCGGGGGTCTACGGTCGATCGGACCGGACCAGTCGAGCC
>JALZDD010000286.1 GCA_030862715.1 Actinomycetota bacterium
GCTGGCCGGGCGATCGCGTCGTAGAGATACGTCGAGGAAAGTCCGGGCTCCACAGGACAGGGTGGTGGCTAACGGCCACCCGGGGTGACCCGCGGGACAGTGCCACAGAGAACAGACCGCCTCTACCTTCCAGGTAGCGGTAAGGGTGAAACGGTGGGGTAAGAGCCCACCAGTCCTCGTGGTGACACGAGGAGCTAGGTAAACCCCACCCGGAGCAAGACCAGACAGCGTGCGTTTGAGGGCGGTCCGCCCGAGTGCGCGGGTAGGTTGCTAGAGGCCATCGGCAACGATGGCCCGAGATGGATGGTCGCCGATTACAGAACCCGGCTTACAGGCCAGCCCGTCCGCTTCACCCATCTGACCTGCCGAAACGCCGATCGGAGACGTTGCCGTGCTCCGCGGCAACCCCTTCGGCGCGGATGCATTGCCCGATCCCGGAGAACGTCGCCCGGAGGGCCAGGCCCCAGGCGCTTCGACGGCGGCACCCTCGCCTTGGCGGTACGCGCGCCGACTGCCCACAGCGAGCGAACTCTGTGCTTCCGGAGAGTTGGGCCGGGCCGGGTCCTGGTTCGATCAGATCTTGGTTAACCGCTTGACCAGTGAGGCGCGTCACATCTACGATCCCTGCGTAACCGGTTAACCAATAGATGAGGTGCCATGAGTCAGCAGGGGTTCTACCGTCCGCAGGGGGCATGGGTGGGAGATGTCATCCCATGGCAAGAGGACGGAGCCTTCCATCTCTTCTACTTGCGCGAGACCCGCCTCAATCCGGCCGAGGGCATGCCATGGCACCGAGTGGTGACGGACGATCTCGTCCGCTTTCGCGAGCTCGGCGAAGCCATCGCATCGAACGGCCTTTCGGCCGATGACTTCAACATCTACACCGGCAGCATCGTGCTCGGCCCTGATGGCACGCATCACGCCTTCTACACCGGCCAGAACCCCGCCAACACGGGCACGGATGGTCGGGCGCTGCAGCTGGTCATGCACGCCACGAGCCAGGACGGCATGCGCACCTGGCAACGGCACCCAGGCGAGACGTTCGGCGCCACCGACGGCTACGAGACCGGCGACTGGCGCGACCCCTTCGTCTTCTGGGACGAGGAAGCGCAGCTGTGGCGGATGCTGATCACCGCACGCCACGCGAAGGGGCCGGCGCGGCGACGCGGCGTGATCGCGCAGTGCGTCTCGCGCGATCTGGCGCGCTGGGAGCCGGCCGAGGCCTTCTGGGACCCGCAGCGGTACGTCGCGATGGAGTGTCCCGAGGTCTTTCAGTGGGGAGAGTGGTGGTATCTCGTCTACTCCGAGTTCAGCGACGCCTTCACCACTCGTTATCGCATGTCGCGCAGCCAGCACGGCCCGTGGATCGTGCCGGAGCACGACACGCTCGACGGTCGCGCCTTCTACGCCGCCAAGTCGGCGGGCCGCGACGGTCGTCGCTTCTTCTTCGGCTGGATAGCCTCCCGAGAGGGCGAGGCCGACGATGGTGCTTGGCAGTGGGCCGGCACGATGTCGGTTCTCGAGGCCGACCAGCGCGAGGACGGAACCCTGGCCTTCCACCCGACCACTGCGTTGCGCGAGTCCTTCGACGCTGAGATCGATGACGTCGGGATCGATGCGGGGACTGTCATGAATGCCCCTGACGGCTACGCGGTCGAGGTGACCCCGGCCGAGACCCCGAGCGCCTTCCGGTCCGTTGTCAGGTTCGACATCGCCGAAGGCACGACCGAGTGCGGTCTGCTGCTTCGTGCGAGTGCCGATGGGGACGAGGCGTACGTGCTCCGTCTCGAACCGAAGCGGGGACGTCTCGTCTTCGACCGCTGGCCGCGCCGGAGCACTGGCACCGAGCAGTGGCAGATCTCCGGCGACGTACCGTTCGCCATCGAGCTGGAGCGTCCCTGCCGGATCGAGCCCGGGGCGCACGAGCTCGAGGTCATCGTCGACGGCGATCTATGCGTGGCGACACTCGACAACGCGACCGTGCTGAGCACTCGGATCTACGACCGACCGACCGGTCACCTCGGCGTCTTCGTCGGCGAGGGCACGGTCACTGTCGACACCTTCACCGTGTTCGACCGCGCCGAGCGCGGTCCTGAGCCCACCGTCTCGAACCACGATCTGATCGCTGCCGCGATCTGATCCCCTGCCCAGTCGGCCCTACCGATTCAGCCCACTTTCGACCAAGTCAACGGAGACCAACAATGCCCATCGCCATCCCCAAGACGGCTCTGTGTGCCGCCCTGACCGCCGCCGCGCTCGCGCTCACCAGCTGCTCGGGCACAGCTGGCAGCGCCGACCCCACCGACATCGATCCCGAGGGCAAGGTCGAACCTCGCGAGATCTCCTGGCTGCTCTCGCGCCCGGCCGATGGCGGGGTGATCACCGCGATGGAGCAGATCGCCGACGAGTACGCCAAGGACCACCCGGGGTTCTCCCTCAACCTGATCACGACCCCCGACCGTCCCTCCTACATCCAGAAGTACGAGACGCTCGCTGCAGCCAACAAGCTGCCGGAGCTGTTCGACACCGATGCGACGCCGTTCGCCCAGAAGCTCGCCGACCAGGGCCGCATGCTCGACATCGAACTGCTGCTGAAGGACCTCGGTCTTGCCGACGACTATCGCGAGGCAGCGCTGAACTACCAGCGGTTCGACGACGGCTCCCTCTACATGGTGCCGTTCGAGTTCCAGCTGGAGTTCTTCTGGTACAACTCCGCCCTCCTCGAGCGCGCGAACGTCGAGGTCCCCAAGACGCTCGACGACTTCCCCCAGCTGTGCAAGGGCCTACGAGCCGCAGGGGTCACTCCGATCGCCCTCGATGGGCAGGACCAGTGGCCGCTGGAACGCTACCTGGCCTACTACCCGTTCCGGATGGCCGGGCCGGAGTACGTCCAGGATCTCAAGAACGGTGAGGCGAAGTTCGCCGACCCCGCCGGCCGAGCCGCGGCCGAGTGGCTCTACGAGCTGGGTCAGGCCGGATGCTTCCAGGAAGACTTCTCCTCGACCGGGTACGCGGACGCGCAGGGCCTGTTCACCTCGGGGAAGGCCGCGATCTACAACATCGGGACCTGGGAGCTCGCCAATCTCGCAACGGAGGCGCTCGACCCGGCGGTGCGTGAATCGGTCGACTACTTCACCCTGC
>JALZDD010000318.1 GCA_030862715.1 Actinomycetota bacterium
GCGGAGTTCGGGCCGTCGGTGCTGACCGAGTCCGGTGCGCTCGACCGGGCCAAGGTGGGGGAGATCGTCTTCGCCGACGAGGGCGCCCGCGGGCGGCTCAACGCGATCGTGCACCCGTTGGTCGGGGAGCGCTCCGCGGAGCTCGAGGAGGCCGGCCGGGCGGCCGGGAAGCTGGTCGTCAACGACATCCCGCTGCTGGTCGAGGTGGGCTATGCGCCGTTCTTCGACGAGGTGATCGTCGTCGACGTCCCGGTCGAGACCCAGGTCGAGCGGGCGATCGCGCGCGGGATGACAGAGATCGACGCCCGCGCCCGCATCGCCGCGCAGGCCAGTCGCGAGGATCGGCTCGCCGCGGCTACGTACGTCATCGACAACACCGGCTCCCTCGACGATCTGCGCAAGCGGGTGCGGGAGATCTACGACGCCCTCGCCGGAACGCGGTAATAGGTGGGTGTTGCTGACATACTCGGCCGCGTGACTGGGGGCAAGCACACCGATTCAGAGGATCAGCGGCGTCGTCCGAGGCGTTGGTTGCGACCGGTGATCGCGGGGGCTGTGCTGGCCCTCGCGGCCGGGGCGGGCGCGGCAGCGGTGACCGTCGGCATGCCGACGAGGGTCGAGGACGAGCCGAACAGGCCGGCCAATGCCACCACGAAGACCGACCCGAAGAAGGACACCACGCCGCTGGCCTGGGGTCCGACGCGCGGAGAGCTGGCGACCGCCCGCGAGCTGGTCGCGGGCTGGGACGAGGAGCAGCTCGCCGGACAGGTGATCGTCGGCCGCTATCACGGCACCGATCCGGCCAAGGCCGCGAAGATGGTGCGCAAGCTCCACCTCGCCGGGGTCAGCGTGACCGGCGAGAACGTCGTCGACGAGGCTCAGGTGCGCCAGACGACCGCCGCGGTCTCCCGTGCGGTGGCGGCTGATGGCCGCTCGTTCCCCGCGGTGATCGGCGTCGACCAGGAGGGTGGCGTCGTCTCCCACCTGCGCGGCGTGGCCACCGAGTTCCCGGAGTTCGCCCGCACGGGTGATGCCATCGAGGCGAAGCCGCGCAAGGGAGTCACGGTGACGACCGAAGCGGCGCGGACGACGGCGCTCGAGCTGCGCGACCTGGGCTTCACCTGGGCGTTCGCTCCGGTCGCCGACGTGACCGTGGGCGCGTCCGATCCGACGATCGGGTCGCGTTCCCCGAGCGAGGACCCGAGGATCGCCGCGACCGCGGTCTCAGCGGCCGTGCAGGGCTACAACGCCGCGGGTCTGGTCTCCACCACCAAGCACTTCCCGGGCCACGGCGCCGTCACCGGTGACACCCACCTCGGGCTCCAGGAGCTCGACTTCGGGAAGAAGAAGCTCAAGCGCCGCGACCTGGTGCCGTTCGACGCCGCGGTGGATGCCGGGGCTCCGTCCGTCATGATCAGCCACGTCGACGTCAAGGCCGTGGCTCCCGGGAAGCCGGCCAGCATGGCGGCCCCCATCTACGACCTGCTCCGCGACGACCTCGGCTTCGAAGGCATCGCCGTCACCGACTCGCTGGGCATGGGCGCGGTCACGACCACCACCAAGAAGCCCTCGGTGGCCGCCCTCGAGGCCGGCGCCGACCTCCTGCTGATGCCGGCCAACTCCAAGGCCGCCCACCGCAGCATCGTCAAGGCCCTGCGCTCCGGCCGCCTCGACCGCGCTGTTGTCGAGGACGCCGCCGCGAAGGTCGTCGCGATGCAGATGTGGCAGCAGCGCACCGCCGGTGCGGTGCCGGTTCCTGGTGACGTACGCGAGCAGGCGGAGCGGGCATCCGCGGCGCTCTCCGAGGCGGCATCGGAAGGCTGACCCTTCGCTGCGCCTGTTCATGGCACCATCGGGGCATGAGCGTGGTGCTGCACGTCGACCTGGACCAGTTCATCGCGGCGGTGGAGGTGCTACGCCGGCCCGAGCTCGCCGGGAAGCCGGTGATCGTCGGTGGACGAGGAGACCCGACCGAGCGAGCGGTGGTCTCGACGGCCTCCTATGAGGCTCGGGCGCACGGCGTCGGTTCCGGGATGCCGCTGCGGCTGGCGATGCGAAAATGTCCCGACGCGGTGCTGCTGCCGGTCGACCATGTGGCCTACGACGAGGCCTCCGCGAGCGTCATGGACACGCTGCGATCGCTGGAGTGGGGCGGCGTACCCGTCCTGGTCGAGGTCCTCGGCTGGGACGAGGCGTTCCTCGGGCCCGGCCCCGACCATGGTGACCTCGGCGATCCGGCGGCCTTCGCCCAGGACGTACGCGACGTGGTGCTCGAACGCACCCGGCTCCGCAGCGGCGTCGGTGTCGGCGACAACAAGCTGCAGGCGAAGCTCGCCACAGGGTTCGCCAAACAGCGGGTCGACGGTGCCCTCGCCCGTGAGGCCGGGGCAGGCGGCCACGAGCCCGGTCCGGGCGGACAGTCGCGGGGGGCAGGCGTCTACCGGATCACCCACGAGACCTGGGACGCCGAGATGGGCCACCGTCCGACCGATGCGCTGTGGGGGATCGGAGCGAAGACCGCGAAGCGGCTCGCCGGGCTCGGCATCGAGACGGTCGCCGACCTGGGAGCGGCCTCGGCGGAGCGTCTGGCCGCCGAGATCGGCCCCACGACCGGCCCCTGGCTGCGCCGCCTGGGCCGTGGCGCGGACACCAGCCCCGTCGACCCCTCGCCGTGGGTCGCGCGCGGCCACGGCCAAGAGGAGACCTTCCAGCAGGACCTCGTCGAGTGGCCCGACATCGTCGCCGCGACCCGCCGCCTGTGCGGCGAGTGCCTCGCGGACGTGGTGAAGGAGGGTCGCCCGGTGACCCGGGTCGAGATCAAGGTGCGGCTCAAGCCGTTCTTCACCGTCACCCGCGGTCACAAGCTCCCCGAGCCCACCCTCGACCCCGACCGCCTCGCCGACGAGGCGGAAGCGCTCCTCGAGCGGGTCGAGAAGGACCGCCCGGTCCGGCTCATCGGCGTACGCCTGGAGATGGCCCCGCCGCCCGGCGGCTACTGACCGCCGAGACGTCGCTCGCGCAGGCCGAGGCGTCACATACGCAGATCGAGTTGGCACCGTAGTGCCAACTCGATCTGTTTAAGTGACGCCTCGGCTGTGGGTGGCTACGCCGCCAGGTCGGGGTCGGCGAAGCGGCGTAGCTTCTGCAGGGCCTCGCGCTCGAGCTGGCGTACGCGCTCGGCGGAGATGCCGTGCTTGACGCCGATGTCGGCGAGCTTGTGCTGACGGCCGTCGGTGAGGCCGTAGCGGGAGCGGACGATGTCGGCGGAACGCTCGTCGAGCTGGCCGACCAGTGAGTTGAGCCGCTCGCGCGACTCGACGTCGATGACGTCCATGTCGGGCGACGGTGAGGACTCCTGAGCCATCAGGTCACCCAGCGAGGTGTCGCCGTCCTCATCGATCGGCGTGTCGAGCGAGACGTGGTCACGACCCCAGGAGAGCAGGTCGAGGACGCGGTCGATGTCCATTCCGAGCTCGGCGGCGATCTCCTCCGGCTCCGGGTCACGGCCGAGCTGACGCTCCAGGGTGCGGCGGGCGCCGCCGACCTGGTTGAGCTCCTCGACGACGTGGACGGGCAGCCGGACCACACGCGCCTGCTGGGCGATGCCACGCGTGATCGCCTGGCGCACCCACCACGTCGCGTACGTGGAGAACTTGTAGCCCTTGGTGTAGTCGAACTTCTCAACGGCCCGGATCAGGCCGGTATTTCCTTCCTGGATCAGGTCGAGCATCGGCATCTGCGCGCGGCCGTACTTGCGCGCGATGGACACCACCAGTCGCAGGTTGGCGTTGATGAACTGTCGGGTGGCGCGGTGGCCTTCCTCGGCCAGCCACTCCAGCTCGGCTCGGGTGGCTCCACCGGGTGCCTTCTTGCGGCCGACGCGGCCCTCGGCCAGCAGATGCTCGGCCATCAGGCCGGCCTCGATCGCCTTGGACAGCTCAACCTCTTTGGCGGCATCCAGGAGCTCGTTGCGGGCGATCTCGTCGAGATACAGCCCGACGCTGTCTCGCCCCTCGATCTCTCGGGTGGCGGTTGCGGTGCGTGTCGCCATGGGAACCTCCTCACGGTGAGGTTTGTGGCCTCACGGTGTTTCAACGCTTCGCCCCTCCCAGGTGTTCCCTGGTAGAGCGCCTTGTCATCGAATCCGTCTTCGATCTCTTGTCCGGTTCGACGTACGTGGCAGGCGATAAGTTGCATCGCGAGGTGAATCTCAGGGGTTTCTCATGGAGTACCCCGAGAACCCCACAGATATGCCCTACGAAGAGGTCACCTGGTCGATCATCCAGGCAAGGCTGAACGCCCGGTCCTCCCAGGCCTTGTAGCGCCCCGAGACTCCGCCGTGTCCGGCCGCCATCTCCGTCTTCAGCAGTACGTCACCAGGATTCTCTGCCGTCGCGCGCAGCTTGGCGACCCATTTCGCGGGCTCGACGTAGAGCACCCGGGTGTCGTTGATGCTGGTCTCGGCCAGGATCGGCGGATAGTGCTGCCGGGTGACGTTCGTGTAGGGGTCGTAGGAGGACATGTAGTCGTACGTCTCCTTGTCGGCCTCCGGATTGCCCCACTCGTCGTACTCGGTGACGGTCAGCGGCAGTGTCGCGTCGAGCATCGTGGTCAGCGCGTCCACGAACGGCACCGCGGCCACGATCGCGCCGACGGCGTCGGGTGCCTGGTTGGCGACCGCGCCCATCAGCAGTCCGCCGGCGCTGCCGCCCTCGGCGATGATCTGGCTGGGCGTCGACCAGCCCGACTCGGCGAGGTGGCGCGCGCAGGCGATGTAGTCGGAGAAGGTGTTCTGCTTCTTCAGCATCTTGCCGTCGTCGTACCAGGCCCTGCCCATCTCGCCGCCACCGCGGATGTGGGCGATCGCGAACCCGATCCCACGGTCCAGCAGGCTCAGCCGGGCGATGGAGAAGTAAGGGTCCATGCTGGCCTCGTAGGAGCCGTAGGCGTAGAGCAGAACCGGGATCGGCCCCTTCTCGTGGAGCCCCTTCTTCGCCACGATCGAGATCGGCACCCGTACGCCGTCCTCGGCGCTCGCCCAGAGCCGGTGCTCCTCGTAGTCGTCGCGGTCGTAGCCGCCGAGCACCGGTGCCTGCTTGAGCAGGGTCAGGTCGCGGCTGCGTACGTCGTAGTCGTAGACCGAGGCCGGGGTGCGCATGGTGGTGTAGCCGAGCCGCACGACCGGGCTGTCGAAGGTTGGGTTGGAGCCGGAGCCGATGGTGTAGAGCTCGTCGTCGAACTTCACCAGGTAGTCGTCGGCGACACCGTTTTCCCCGAGCTCCAGGATGCGGAGCTGGGTCAGGCCCTCGCTGCGCTGGTGGACGACCAGGTGGCCGGCGAAGGCGTCGACGTCCTCCAGGCGCACGCCCGGGGTGTGGGGGAGGAGCGGCTGCCACTCGGTCCGCGGGGTCGGGGCGATCGGCGCGGTGGCGATCTCGAAGTCGGGGCCGGAGGCGTTGTGGGTGACCAGGAAGACGTCCTCGCCGGCGATGGTGGCGTGCTCGACGGAGTACTCGACGCCCTCCTCGCGGGCTGCGAAGACCTGCCAGCCGGCGTCGGTGTCGTCGAAGTCGAGGAAGCGGTATTCGGCGGTGATCTTCGCGGCGGTGCCGATGAACATGAACCGGTCGGACTTGGTCCGCCCCACACCGACCCAGAACCGGTCGTCGGTCTCGTGGAAGACCAGCTCGTCCTCGTCCTGGCTGGTGCCGAGGCGGTGGCACCAGATCTTGTCGGCACGCCAGGACTCGTCGGCGGTCGTGTAGTAGAGCGCCGAGGAGTCGCGGTCCCAGGTGGCGCCGCCGTGGACGTTGGTGAGCTCGTCGTCGAGCAGCTCGCCGGTGGTGAGGTCCTTGACGCGTACGGTGTAGCGCTCGTCGCCGGCGACGTCGGTCGCGTAGGCGAGCAGAGTGGTGCTCGGGCTCACGCTGGAGCCGCCGAGGCTGAAGAAGTCATGGCCCTCGGCGAGCGCGTCGAGGTCGAGCAGCACCTCCTCGCCGGGGAGCGCGGGCTGGTCGTGGGTGACGTCGGCAGGCGTCGGCGGGGTCCAGTCGTCCGGGTCGGCGGCCTTCACCCGGCAGCTCGCGCCGTACTGCTTCCCCTCGAAGCTGCGGCCGTAGTACCAGTAGCCGCGCGACCGTGTCGGGACGCTCAGATCGGTCTCGAGAGTGCGCGCCTTGATCTCCTCGAAGATCTGGGTGCGCAGATCGGCGAGGTGCTCGGTCTGCTCCTTGGTGTAGGCGTTCTCGGCCTCGATGTAGGCGATGACCTCGGGGTTCTCCTTCTCCCGGAGCCACTCGTAGTCATCGGTCCGGGTCAGGCCGTGGAACTGCTTGGACGAGGGCTTCTTGGGAGCGATCGGCCAGGGCGTCGAGGAGAGGGCGGCAGACATGAACGAGACCCTATCTCCGCGACCCACGAAGCCCCGACCGCGGGAGTGGCGCGCCGGGTGCATCGCGACGCGCTATCGCACACCCTGGTCGTCTGCCGCGATACTGCACCCGCTCGCAGCGACGGCGGGATCGAGCTCGGGGGAGGGGGCGTCAGGACTCGCTGAACGGCTGCAGGTCGGGGTCGTCGACGGCGTAGGACCGCACCGGGCCGGCGGGAGTCTCGGAGGTCTCGAAGCGCACGGTCACGACGCCCCGCCCCGATCCCCAGACCCAGCCGCGACCCATCTCGGCGTGGACGACGTCCATCCCGGCCGCCCAGGTCGGTCGCCGCACCGGCTCGGGCAGGGGGAGGTCGGGCTCGGCGTCCTCGTCGCTGTCGTCGCCGAAGAGGTCCTCCTGGATCCAGTCGGCGAGTCCGGAGACGCCGACCCCGAGAAGACGTACGCCGCCGGCCGTCTCGCCCGCGGTGAAGAGCTCACCGAGCAGGGTCCTGGCCAGGCGCGCGATGGTGCCGGCCTGGTCGGTCGGGGCCGCCAGGGTCGCGGAGCGGTTGATCGTGGTGAAGTCGT
This sequence comes from Actinomycetota bacterium, assembly GCA_030862715.1. The sequence goes on from JALZDD010000318.1 coordinate 6,962, forward strand.
AGAGCCTCACCTTGATCGTGATCGTGCGGCCGGAGAGCCCGTTCTTCTTCATCCGGGCGGCGACCTCGCCGGACTGCCGGGTGAGGATCTGCTCCATGAGCGGCCGATCGGTCAGGTCGGTGTCGTAGGTGCCCTCCACGCTGACCGACTTGGTCTCGCGCTCGGGCTCGACGCGGCGGTCGTCCTGGGCCCTGGCCAGCTTGTAGAGGTTGGTGCCGTGGGACTTTCCTACGAGGCGTACGAGCTCCTCGACGCTGACCTGCTCCAGATCGGCCACCGTGTGGATGCCGGCGCGGCGCAGGCGCTCGGCGGTGGCGGGGCCGACGCCGGGGATGACCTTGACGTTCATCGGGCGGAGCAGATCGAGCTCGGTGCCGGGCACCACCACGACCAGACCGTCGGGCTTGTCGAGGTCGCTGGCGATCTTCGCGATGAACTTCGAGCTGGCCAGGCCTACGCTCGCACTCAGTCCGCCGGTGACCTCGGTGACCTCCGCGCGGATCCGGGAGGCGGTCTCGGTCACGGTCTCGACCTCGAGGTCGGGGAGGTCGGCAGCGGCGAGGTCGACGAAGGCCTCGTCGAGCGAGAGCGGCTCGACCAGCGGGGACAGATCGCGCAGGATCCCGAAGACCTGCTCGCTGACCTTCTTATAGGCATGGAAGCGCGGGTAGAGGAAGGCGGCGTGCCCGCACAGCGCGCGGGCCTCGCGGGTCGACATCGCCGAGCGGACGCCGAACGTCCTGGCCTCGTAGGAGGCGGTGCTCACCACGCCGCGTCCGCCGATGCCGCCCACGACCACCGGCTTGCCGCGCAGGGACGGCTTGTCGCGCTGCTCGACCGAGGCGAAGAACGCGTCGAGGTCGAGGTGCATCACCGACGCCTGCGCTCTCATG
>JALZDD010000323.1 GCA_030862715.1 Actinomycetota bacterium
TGCCGCTCCACCTCGGTGATCAGCAGCTTCACCCCGACGCGGTAGAGCGACTGGGCGCCGGTCTCACCGACCTCATAGCCCTCGCGGATCGCGACCGAGCCGAAGTGGCGCTCCTCCTCTTCCTGGCGGAGCAGGTGGTGCACCATCGCGCGGTAGCGGTCCTCGAAGACGCGCAGCGGCAGCGTCACGCCGGGAAACAGGACCGCGTTGAGCGGGAACATGGGTAGTCGCTGGCGCTCGTTCACGGGCACCAACCTATGGGGGCCGCGGGCGTGTGCGCCCGCGAACCCCCGTGTTGTTTCAGCTGGCGACCCGAGCCGTCAGTCGTCGTGGACCGCCCGATCGATCTTGGTGTGGTAGCGCTGACCGGTGGCGGCGCCGAGGACAGCCCCGAAGAGCATCACGGCCAGGAGTACGATGCCGGTGATCACGGCGCCCCAGCTGAGCTGGTCGGTGCTCAGTCCCACGCTGGGCAGGTCGACCTGCCGCATGATGTCGTAGTTGGTGCCGAACAGCGTGCCGGCGATGGCGGCGATGATCATCACAACGATCGCCACGATCCACACGCCCAGGCCCTGTCGGCGGGCGTCGAAGCGGGACATCCTGGCGGCGACGTACCCGCCGGCGTAGTAGCCGATGAACATCACCACGGCGAGCGTGATCGCCGCCGCGATGCCGACCGTGCCGGACATCTCCTGCAGGTCCGTCTGCGTCCAGTTCTGGTTGGCTCCGATCGCCGAGGCGACGGCGCTGATGATCGCCCCGAGAAGAACGGTGACTCCGATGGCGACCAGCCAGCCGAAGAAGCAGGCGCCCCAGTTCATGCCTCCGTAGGTGTCGTGGAGAGCGGCACGGCGGCCCTCCTCGGCGTGGCGGTGGTGCTCGACGGCATCTCCCGCGCGCAGGTGACCGACCTCGCCGCTGGCGCTGTGCGGGCGCTCGACGCGGTCGTCGTGGCCGACGACGGCCGGACCGCCGGGCTGGTAGTCGCGAGTTCCGGCGTGGTTCTCGTCGACCCCGGGGTGGGTCTCGTCGGCATGCTTGTGTTGTCGGTGGAAAGGTCGTGTCAGTGCCATGACGATCCTCCTTGGGTGGGTCAGCTCTCCGAGTACCCGGATCGGGGCGCCATATGCGTCGCTCCGCGGCGTGTCGCGCGGCGTCCACGTGGCGTCGGCAGATCGGCTCCGGAGCCCGCCCACTCGTAGACTTGAGGCATGATCCGCCGCATCGACCTGAGGGGTGCCGACAGAGGCTCCGCTTCGACCATCGACTACCGCGCCGCCGTGCCGCGCGCCGAGTTCGACATCGAGGCGGCCACTCATGCGGTGCAGCCGATCATCGACGCCGTCCGTGAGCGCGGCCAGCAGGCGATCGCCGAGTTCTCCGAGAAGTTCGACGGCGTGCGCGTGGACGACATCCGGGTTCCGGCCGCAGCGCTGACCAAGGCGCTCGACGAGCTGGACCCGGCGATCCGGGCCGGGCTCGAGGAGTCGATCGCGCGGCTGCGTACGACCTGTGCGGCCGAGCTCGAGAAGGACGCGGTCACCGACCTGGCGCCGGGCGCCCGGGTGACGCACCGCAAGGTGCCGGTGGGGCGCGTGGGGCTCTACGTGCCCGGTGGTCTGGCTCCGCTGGTCTCCTCGGTGCTGATGAACGTCGTTCCGGCGCAGGTCGCCGGGGTGCCCTCGATCGCCCTGGCCTCGCCTCCGCAGAAGGCCAATCCCGATGGGTTCAGTGGAGGGCTTCCGCAGCCCACCATCCTGGCCGCGTGCGCGCTGCTGGGCGTCGATGAGGTCTACGCCGTCGGTGGCGCCCAGGCGATCGCGATGTTCGCCTACGGAGTCGATCCGTGCGAGCGCGTCGACATGGTGACCGGCCCGGGCAACATCTACGTCGTCACCGCGAAGCGCCTGCTCAAGGGGCAGGTCGGGATCGACTCCGAGGCCGGGCCGACCGAGATCGCGATCCTCGCCGACGAGACCGCCGAGGCTGCGTACGTCGCCGCCGACCTGATCTCCCAGGCCGAGCACGACCCGCTGGCCGCCTCGGTGCTCGTCACCGACTCCGAGGCGCTCGCCGACGAGGTGGACGCCCAGCTCGACAAGCTGGTCGCGACCACCCGGCACGCCGAGCGGGTCCGCGTGGCGCTGACCGGCTCGCAGTCGGCGATCGTGCTGGTCGACGACCTCGACCAGGGGGTCGAGGTGGCCGACGCCTACGCCTCCGAGCACCTGGAGATCCACACCCGTGACGCCGCCGAGGTGGCCGCCCGGATCCGCAACGCCGGCGCGATCTTCGTCGGCCCGCACGCGCCGGTGAGCCTGGGCGACTACTGCGCCGGCTCCAACCACGTGCTGCCCACCGGCGGCTGTGCCTGCCAC
>JALZDD010000367.1 GCA_030862715.1 Actinomycetota bacterium
GCGCCGAACGGGTCGGTGCGGCCGAGCAGGAACAGGCACGGGTACCAGTTCACGAACGCCAGCGGCAGCAGGTAGGTCAGCGACCGGACGACCTCGCGCGGGAAGATCGTCATCGGGTACTGCATGATCGTGTTCCCGCCGTAGGTGAAGGCGTTGGCGAACTCGGAGGCGTCCGTGGTCCAGAACTGGATCGTCGAGAAGGTCACGAAGACGCAGAAGTAGATGACCACACCCGAGACGAGCGCCACCACGAGCACGAGCAGACGCTGGGGAGTCCACTCCACGATCGGCGCCGCCCACGCGAAGACCGCGATGCCCTGGGCGATCTGGCCGAGCCGGCGCAGCTCGAACCGGTCGGCGCACAGCTGCACCAGCACCGGGACCGGCTTGGTCATCATCGCGTCGAGATCCCCGCTGCGTACCTTCTGACCGATCTTCTCCACGCTCCCGACCAGCATGTCGGCGACGCGGAACGCGATCGAGGTGACCCCGTAGAGCAGTGCGACCTCGCGCAGCGTGAAGCCGCCGTAGGTGTCGACGTGGCTGAACATCAGCCAGATCGCCACGAAGTCGAGGAAGGTGATCAGTACGCCGCCGACCGTCATCGTCCAGAACGAGAGCGGATAGGCCATCGCCGCCCGGATCCACAGCAGCGCGATGAGCCAGTAGGCGCGCACCGCATGAGCAAGGTGCTCAACCACCCTGGACCACCACCTTGCGGGTCGCGGCGCGCAGCACGAGCGCGCAGATCCCGAGGAGGACGACCGCCCACAGGACCTGCAGCCCGATCGCGGCGAGCATGTCGAGACCGGTGTGGCGGCCGAGCCAGATGTCTGCCGGGGTCTGGATGTAGGAGGCGAACGGCAGCGCCAGTGCGACTTGGCGCAGGCCGTCGGGGAAGAGTGTGAGCGGCAGCGTCAGTCCGCTGAAGAAGGTGGCCAGCACGCTCAGCAGCACCCGCGGACCGGTCGCGTCCAGGAGCCAGAACGCGCTGGCGGCGAAGAGGAAGCGGACGGCGAAGCTGACCACCACCGCGAGCGTGATGCTGACCAGGAACCCGACCGCGCCGGCGGGGGAGGGCATGACCAGCCCGAAGAGCAGCGCGCCGATGATCGCCGGCGCCACGCCCCGGGTCGCGAAGTGGTAGAGCCCGCGGCCGAGGTCGGCGGCGAGATACCAGCCGAGGACGCTGACGGGACGGTAGAGGTCGACGGCGATGTCGCCGTTGCGGATCCGCTCGGCGAGGTCGTCGGTCGAGCCGCCGCTCCACAGCGCGATGGTCATCAGCAGCGCCTGCCCGATCCAGACGAAGGTGACCGCCTCGTCGGCCTGGTAGCCGCCGGCCGACGGGTTCTGCTCCCACAGCGCCAGGTAGGCGAAGCTGAGGATGATCCCGAAGACCGAGTTGGTGAAGATCCCGGCGAGCGTGGCTGCGGTGTAGGTCGAGTAGCGGCGGAAGGAACTGGTCGCGATCGCGGAATACAGACTCAGCTGTGAATGCAACGCCCCGGACACCTGACGTACGTTGGCACAACGGGGCCTGCGTACGCCAAGGGGTTTCCTGGAATAACGTTGATGCAGCAACTGTTTGCCGAGTAGTTCGGATTTCAACTATCGTGGAAGAGTCCACGAAAGGGGCAGGGAACCATGGGTATGCAGTTCGGCATCTTCACCGTCGGTGACGTCACGATGGACCCGACGACCGGCAGGACCCCGACGGAGCACGAGCGCATCAAGGCCACCGTCGAGATCGCCAAGCACGCCGAGGAGGTGGGCCTGGACGTCTTCGCGACCGGTGAGCACCACAACCCGCCGTTCATCGCATCCAACCCCACCGCGACGCTGGCCTACATCGGTGCCCAGACCGAGAACATCATCCTGAGCACCGCGACCACGCTGATCACCACCACCGACCCGGTGCTGATCGCGGAGGACTACGCCAAGATCCAGCACCTCACCGACGGCCGCGTCGACCTGATGATGGGCCGCGGCAACACCGGCCCGGTCTACCCCTGGTTCGGCAAGGACATCCGCCAGGGCATCAACCTGGCGATCGAGAACTACGCCCTGCTTCGCCGGCTGTGGAGCGAGGACGTCGTCGACTGGTCCGGCCGGTTCCGTACGCCGCTGCAGGGCTACACCTCGACGCCGCGGCCGCTGGACGGTGTCGCGCCGTTCGTCTGGCACGGCTCGATCCGCTCGCCGGAGATCGCCGAACAGGCTGCGTACTATGGCGACGGCTTCTTCCACAATCACATCTTCTGGCCGGCCTCGCACACCAAGCAGATGGTGCAGCTCTACCGGCAGCGGTTCGAGCACTACGGCCACGGCACCGCCGACCAGGCGATCGTCGGGCTGGGCGGGCAGTTCTTCATGCGCCACAACTCCCAGGACGCGATCAACGAGTTCCGGCCCTACTTCGACAACGCCCCGGTCTACGGGCACGGCCCCTCGCTGGAGGACTTCAGCGAAGCCACCCCGCTGACTGTCGGTTCACCGCAGCAGGTCATCGAGCGGACGCTCTCCTTCCGCGAGTACGTCGGTGACTACCAGCGTCAGCTCTTCCTGCTCGACCACGCCGGGCTGCCGCTGAAGACGGTGCTGGAACAGCTCGACCTCTACGGCGAGATCCTGCCGACCCTGCGCGCCGAGTTCGCGAAGCTGCGCAAGCCCGGCGTCCCGGACGCCCCGACCCACGCCTCCCTGGTGGAGAAGGCCGGCGGCGCGAAGGACTCGACCGTCTACGCCGAGGGCGACTCCGCCACCGGCTCGTCCGACCGCGACCTCACCGACCCGGAGGTCGCCAAGGTTCTCGAGGGGGAGCTGTGACCAGGATCGTCGTGGTCTCCGCGGGGCTGTCGGTCCCGTCCTCGACCAGGCTGCTCGCCGACATGCTCGGCGACGCCACGACCCGCGCCGTGCAGGCCCGGGGCGCGGAGGTCGAGGTCGAGCACGTCGAGCTGCGCGGCCTGGCACACGAGCTGACCGACAACCTGCTCACCGGGTTCGCCAAGCCGGCGCTCCAGTCGGCCATCGACCAGGTACGCCGGGCCGACGCCGTCATCGCGGTGACGCCGGTCTTCTCGGCCTCCTACTCGGGTCTGTTCAAGACGTTCTTCGACGTACTCGAGCAGGGCGTCCTCGACGCGAAGCCGGTCCTGATCGGCGCCACCGCCGGGACCGCCCGGCACTCGCTGGTGCTCGAGCACGCGCTGCGGCCGCTCTTCGCCTACCTGCACGCCGTGGTCGTACCGACCGGGGTCTTCGCCGCCACCGAGGACTTCGCCGGTGGCCCGGAGCTCCCCAAGCGAGTCGACCGGGCCGCCGCCGAGCTGGCTGCCCTGCTGGCCGTGGGCGGCGGCACGCCCTCCCCGGCGCCGCACCGGACGCTGGTGGAGGACGAGTTCGCCAACCCGACGTCCTTCGAGACGCTGCTCAAACGGGCCTCCGAAGGGCCGCAGGAGTTCTGATCGGGCGGGGTTGTCTTCGGCTGCCGATGTGAACACGGGCGCGAGATACCGAGGGTTTGCGAGGAAGTGCGACAGAATGCGTCTCGACCGCTACCCCCAGCACCGAGCGGAGCCGTTGTGCCCAGCTATGAGCCGAGCGTCGTCGTTGCCGACGAGTCGCCTCTCCTTCGTGCTGGACTCACGGCCCTGCTCGCGCGTGGTGGCTACCAGGTGGTCGCCGACGCCGGTGACGCCGAGGCGCTCGTCCAGGCCGCGACCGACACGCTGCCCACGCTGGTCGTGACCGACGCCCGGCTGGGCCCGGGCGACGAGGGCATCAGCGCCGCCCTCCGACTGCACGAGAAGGTGCCTGAGATGGGCATCGTCGTGCTCGCTGACTCGGTCGACACGACCTACGCGGCCGCCGTCTTCGCCAGCACCGGCACCGGCGGTCTCGGCTACCTGCGCAAGGCACGCGTACGCACCGTCCCACACTTCCTCGACGTCGTCGGTCGCGTCGCGTCGGGTGAGGTGGTGGTCGACCCCGAGGTCATCACCAGGATGATCGCGGCGTCACCCGATGCCGATCCCGAGGCGATCGCGAGGCTGACACTGCGTCAGAGCGAGGTGCTGGGTCTGATCCACGCCGGGTTCCCGGACCGCGCCATCATCAGCAGGCTCTTCAGCGGCAGGCGCGAGTTCGAGCTGTGCCTGAGCGAGATGTTCCTGGCGCTAGGCC
>JALZDD010000369.1 GCA_030862715.1 Actinomycetota bacterium
CGGACCGCGTATCGACCTGCTGTTCCTGCTCAACCAGTCCGCGCACGCCTTCGCGGCCCAGGTCGGCGAGGCGCTGGCCGACCTGGAGCTCTCGGTGCGGGAGTACTGCGTGCTGATGAAGGCCGCCGAGGGGGAGTACACCCAGAACGCGGTGGCCGAGATGGCGATGCTCGACAAGACCACGATGGTCACCACCCTCGACAACCTCGAGCGCCGCGGCCTTGCCGAGCGCCGTGTCTCGAGCACCGACCGCCGTGCCCGCATCGTCGCGCTCACTCCGGCCGGCGTGGAGGCGCTCAAGGAGGCCTCGAAGGCCTACAACGCGACGGTCGCCAAGGCACTCGAGGGTCTGGCGCCGAGCGAGGGCGAGGCGTTCATCGAGGCGCTGCAGCATCTCGTCGAGGGCCCGTGGGCGACGCCGTCGCACACGATGACGCTGCGGCGTCGCGCGCCTGCTTCGGCTCGCTGAGAGATAGGTCCACAGCCGAATATCCCGAAATAGATTGTTTCATAACAAACAATCTTCTATGGTCGTATCTATGACGACCAAGACAGTCGCGCTCGCGACCCTCGCAGCCACTCAGCTGATGGTGATCCTCGACGGCACGGTCGTGACCGTCGCCCTTCCAGCAATCCGCGACGACCTGGGCTTCGGCGACACCTCGCTCGCCTGGGTCGTCAACGGCTTCCTGCTCGCCTTCGCGCTCGTCCTGCTCCCGGCAGGCCGGGCCGGTGACGCGTTCGGCACCCGCCCCGTCTTCCTCGCGGGGCTGAGTATCTTCACGCTCGCCTCGGCGTGGTGCGGTCTCGCCTGGGACCCGATCTCCCTTGTCGTCGCGCGCTTCGTCCAGGGTCTCGGCGGCGGGATCGCCTCGGCCGTGGTGCTCGGCATGATCGCCGGTCTCTTCGCCGAGCCCCGCGAGCGCCTCCGGGCCTTCGCGGTGCTCGCGTTCGTCGGCTCGATCGGTGCGTCGGTCGGGACCGTCCTGGGTGGCGTACTCACCGACGTCGCGTCCTGGCGCTGGGCCTTCCTGATCAACGTTCCGTTCGGGATCATCGCCCTGATCGTCGCGCTCCGCGCGGTGGAGGGTACGCCGCCGACCGGCGTCAAGGGTGGCCTGCTCCCGCGCGGCCTGTTCGCCCAGCACAGGTTCGTGCTCGGGAACCTGATCCTGCTGACCCTGACCTTCGGCGGGTTCACCTTCCAGTTCGTCACGACGCTCTACCTGCAGGACGTCCTCGGCTTCGGTGCGCTCTCGACAGGCCTGGCATTCCTCCCGGTCAGCGTGGTGATCGCCATCGCCAGCCTCGGCTTCAGCGCCACGCTGGCCGAACGGTTCGGATCCGAGCGAGTCCTGCTCGCCGGTGTGCTCGCCTTCGTCGCCGGCATGGTCTACCTCGTCCGCCTCCCCGGAGCCGGAAGCTTCCCCCTGGACGTGCTCCCCGGCGCGGTCGTGATGGGCCTCGGCTTCGGCCTCGCGATGCCGCAGGTGACAGCGCTGGCGATGGGCGCGCTGGCGCCGGAGCACGCCGGGATCGGCTCCGGCCTGACCACAACCACCCAACAGCTCGGCGGGTTCCTCGGCACCCTGATCGCCGCCGGCCTGGTCACGACAGTGGGCTACGGCGCCGCCTATGCCTCGGCTGCGATCGCGTTGGCCGCGGGAGCCGCGGTCGCGGCGTACCTGCTCGTGGACGCCACACGCGCCCGGGACCCGAAGGTCGCCGAGCGCGTGCCGGACGAGGCCGCCAGCCTCTGACGTCTCGACGCCAGGGCCGACCCCTCGGCGCTACCTCCGGACCGGGAGGACCAGCGTCGAGGGGTTCGTCTTCGTGTGGTGGACCGTGACCACGCCCGCGATGCCACGCACCAGCTGCTTCACGTTGGGCAGCAGGTGGGGGACGTCATAGGAGTGGACGGTGACCCGCAGGCGGTGGCCCTTCTCGATCACCGCGCCGGTCGGAAAGACCTCCACCGGCACGCGATAGATCTGACCCGGCTTGACGGGCTGTTCGGCCTCGCGGGTGAAGGGATGCCACGGTTGGACGACCTGACCGTTCAGGGTCCGCGCCTTCGACGCGGTCACCGCACGGTGACGCAGGGTCTGCCAGCCGCCGGTGATGCGGTCGACGGACCCGTCGGGCGCGACGTCCTCGACCGAGACCGAGATCAGGCCGTCGGTGCCGGTCGTGGAGACGGACAGGTCGGCGTTGAGCGGGCCGGAGAAGGCCAGGTCCGAGGTTGCCGGCTCCGTCTCGTATGAGACCCCGAGCGCGTCGTTGATCCGGTTGTCGGTCTCGCAGCCGGGGATCGCGAGGGCGCCGGCGGTCCACTGCGCGGTGCTGCGCGAGCACAATCCCTGCACCGGCAGCGGCACGATGGTGTCGCCGCCGACGGGCTTCAGGGCCGACCCGAGGGCGTACGTCTTGGCTCGAACCTCGCTCCCGAGCCACGACTGCATCGTGCGCCACTTCCCGGAGCCGATCTCGTGATAGGTCACCGGCGCGACGTCGCGGTCGAGGGTGGCGTCGGGCAGACCCTTGAGGTGCGTGTCGAACCACCGCAGGGCCATCTCGCCCAGGCTGTTGATCCCGCTGCCCTCCAGGCCGGCGCCCGTGGACGCCTCGGCGTGCGTCCACGGTCCGATGAGCAGCTTGGTGTCCACGCCGTTCTTCTGCATCCGGTCGAAGAGCATCGGCGTGCCGCGCTGGAAGATGTCGTACTGCCCGGCCGTCACGAACGTCGGTACGTCGATCTCGTCGACCACGCTCAGCGGCGACCGCTTCCGGTAGAAGGGCCCGTCGTAGCCGGCGTCGCTGCCCAAGGCCGCGCTGACGAGCATCGGCACCTGGAATCCGAGCGCACCGCCGACGTGCTGCAGCAGCGTGGTCAAGGTGGCGTCGGGACGAGTCTGGTTGACGGCCGGCGGCACCAGCCCGGCGCCAGTGACCAGCCCGAACCACAGCGGGATGAACCCGGCGTCGATCTGGCCGCCGGATGCGACGACGTCGCGGTAGACGTCACCGGCGGGCACGATCGGGAACATCGCCTTCAGCCCGCGCGGGTGCTGAGCCGCGGTGAAGAACTGGTTGATCGCCATGTAGGACGGACCCCACAGCCCGAGCTCGCCGTTGCTCCACGGGCGCTTCTTCGAGGTCGCCCAGTTGGCGACCTCGAGGCCGTCCTTCTGCTCGCGGTCGCCGAACGCGTCCCACTGGCCCGCGGAGGAGCCGGTGCCGCGTACGTCGGTCTGGACGAAGACGTAGCCCCGCTGCACGAAGTAGTCGCCGCCGCTCCCGCCGGACACGTTCTTGTTGTAGGGGTTCTGGGTCAGGATCACCGGGAACCGGCCCGCCGCCGGCGTCCCGTCCGCCGTCGCCGGGCGATGGACGTCGGCTCGGAGGACCACCCCGTCGGACATCGTGAGCTGGATGTCCTTCTCGACCACCACGCCGTACGTCGCAGGCCGGGGCTTCCACGCCCCGACTCGCGCTTGCGGAGCCTGGGCCGCCGCGGTCGCGGAAGAGGCCGCCGGGGCGGCGGTCGCGGAGTGCGCCGGTGGCAGGAAGGTCGCGACGAGAGCCAGGAACGATACGAGGAATGCCAGTCTGCCGAGTTTCACGACTCACTCCAGGGGTGTGTTGGATATCACACCTCGAACGACGGAGTGCAAACGCGAGTTACGTAGCAGGTTCCGGGTTTTGAACAGTGAGACTAAGCAGTCACGGCGACGGTCTTGTCGACGACCGGCGCGCCCGTGGCCGCCACGACCTCGTCGTACGTCACCCCGGGAGCGAGCTCGACGAGCTCGAATGCTGAGTCCGCCACGTCGAGAACACCCAGATCCGTGATGACCCGCTTCACGATCCCGCGACCGGTCAGCGGCAGGTCGCAGGACGAGAGCAGCTTGGGGGCACCCTTCTTGGTGACGTGCTCCATCAGCACGATCACCCGCCCGGCGCCGGAGACGAGGTCCATCGCGCCGCCCATGCCCTTGACCATCTGGCCGGGGACCATCCAGTTGGCGATGTCGCCGTTGGTCGAGACCTGCATCGCGCCCAGGACGGCGACGTCGATGTGGCCGCCGCGGATCAT
>JALZDD010000373.1 GCA_030862715.1 Actinomycetota bacterium
TGTGCACTCCTGGGGCGAACTTCGGGATTCTGAGGATGACCTTCGTGCCGGCGCCGGGGGCGGTCTCGACCACCAGGCCGTAGTCGTCGCCGTAGGCGTTGCGGAGCCGGGCGTCGACGTTGCCGAGGCCGACGGAGTCGTTGCCGCCGGCCAGCGCGTTGCGCACCTTCTCCGGGTCCTCGCCGGCGCCGTCGTCCTCGACCTCGATCACGCACTCGGTGCCGCTGTCGGCGGCCCGGATGGAGATGTGGCCGGTCTGCGCGTCGGCCAGGCCGTGGCGTACGGCATTCTCGACCAGCGGCTGCAGGCACAGGAACGGCACCGCGATCGGCAGCACCTCGGGCGCGACGGACAGCCTGACCGAGAGCCGCTCGCCGAACCGGGCCTGCTCCAGCAGCAGGTAGCGCTCCACGGAGCGGAGCTCCTCGGACAGCGTCGTGTATTCGCCATGGGTGCGGAAGGAGTAACGGGTGAAGTCCGCGAACTCCAGCAGCAGCTCGCGGGCACGCTCCGGATCGGTGCGTACGAAGCTGGCGATCGCCCCCAGGGAGTTGTAGATGAAGTGCGGGCTGATCTGAGCGCGCAGCGCGCGCACCTCGGCCTCCATCAGGCGCCGCCGGGACGCGTCGAGCTCGGCGAGCTCGAGCTGACCTGAGACCCAGGTCGCGACCTCGTCGGTGGCGCGGACCATCATCGCCGAGGTGTCCGGGGCGTACGCCTGCAGCGTGCCGACCAGATGGTCGTCGACGACCAGAGGGCTGACCACGGCGGAATGCAGCGGGCAGCCCGCCTGGCCGCACTCGAGGTCGACCCGGTCGTAGAACCGGGTCGCGCCGCGCTCCAGCGTCCCCTCGGCCAGCTTGGTCACGTGCTCCTGGTGGTGGGTGCCGATGCCTTCCCAGGCGAGCAGGCCGTCGGTGTCGGTGATCGCGAGCGCTGGGGCGGCCAGGAGCGCCTGTAGGTGGGGGGCGGCGCGCTCGGCGCTGTCGACGGTCAGGCCGCCGCGCAGCGCCGGGCTCGCCAGCGATGCGTTGTGGAGGGTGCGGAAGGTCGCCCGATCGGCTTCTGTTCCCAGATGGGTGCCCAAGGGAGAGCGCAGCCAGCGCCGCATCCGCCCTCCTTCTCTCTGGTGGTCGAGCCTGTCGAGACCCCAACAATTGTGACGGCGCCCACGCTATCTGTCACCCGGGCCACCGCAGGGGTGCGAGGTAGGTTTGCGGCATGCGATTGAGTCGAGTGATCCCGGGTCTGCTGGCCGCCGGCGTAGCGGGCGCGGGCGCCGCCTTCGTGATCGGCATGCGCAACAAGTCGCCGTGGCTGCAGGACCGCATCCGCGCCTTCTCGAAGCGTTTCGCCTCCGAGGCCCTGAAGACCGCCGGGACGGAAGGCTCCACCAACGGCGTCGTACTCCACGTCGGCCGCGCGAGCGGACGGGAGTACGCCACCCCGATCACGCCGATCCCGACCCCCGATGGCTTTGTCATCAACCTGCCCTACACCTCGAAGGTCGACTGGGCCCAGAACGTGCTGGCCGCCAACTCGGCCACGATCGTCTACGACGGCGTCGACCACCGGGTCACCGACCCGCGCGTCGTCCCGTACGCCGAGGTCGCGCCGCTGCTCCCGAAGGCCGCCGGCGTCGTCCGTGCCGTCTTCGACGTCCAGGAGTTCCTCCGCGTCACCAACGCGGACTGAAATCGCCGTCGGGTTGGCGGGACTCGAACCCGCGATCGCCTGGTCCCAAGCCAGGAGGGATGGCCGCTTCCCTACAACCCGTCATCTGCAACGAAAAAAGGCCGCCCACGAGGATTTTCTCCTCGGAGCGGCCCAGTTGCGCCTGCGTGCAGGCTCAGGTCAGCGGCCGCTCCCCGGACGGGTGACGGTCGAACGGAAGCGGTCGCTGCTGCATACCGACCACGCTAGGCAAGCGCGGCTCCGGATGCACACCATTTTCGGCTCTATTCCGCGCTCTCGCGTTCCTCGAGGCCGACGGCCTGCCGAAGCTCGTCGCGGTCGTCGCGCAGGTCAGGATGGTCGCGGGCCATCCGCTCCATCATCGCGGAGAGCCCTTCGGCGATGGCGTTGAGCTTGTGCTGAACGGCGTCATCGGCTCGCTTCTGGGTGTTCTGCAGGAGCGCCACCAGCAGGAACGTCACGATCGTGGTGACCGTGTTGATGATCAGCTGCCAGGTGTCCACGTCGGGCAGCACGAGGATCGACGGCGCCCAGATCACCACCATCAGCACGCACATCACGAAGAACCACGCCCGCGACACGAAGTTGCTCGCATGGGTGGCGAAACGGTCGAACACCCCGATGTGGTTCCCGACCTCCGACGGCATCGTCTTCTGGCCGTCGTCGCCGTGGGGGTGGTGCTCGCGCTCTCTCGTCGGCATCGCTACCTCCTTTACGCGAACCGTTCGGTACCCGATTCGGCTCTCCTCATGCTCCGAACGCGTGAGCGGTAGGTTGCAAAGCGTGGGATACGAGCTGAGGGACCGGTTGGTCGTCGGGATCGCGTCGAGTGCGCTCTTCGACCTCACCGAGTCGGATGCCTACTTCCGCGAGCACGGCGAGGAGGCCTACCGCCGCTACCAGGACGAGCGCATCGACGACCCGCTGCGGCCGGGGGTCGCGTTCCCGTTCATCAAGCGACTGCTGAGCCTCAACGACCTCGCGGCCGACGCCGACGACGGCCTCGTCGAGGTGATCGTGGTCTCGCGCAACGATCCGAACACCGGGCTGCGGGTGATGCGCTCGATCGAGCACCACGGCCTGCCGATGACCCGTGCGGTCTTCACCCAGGGTCGCTCGCCCCACCCCTACATCGGGGCGCTCGGGATGTCGCTGTTCCTCAGTGGCAACCGCGAGGACGTCATTGCGGCCAGCCGCGAGGGATTCCCAGCCGGTCATGTGCTGCCGTCGGCGGCGACGTACGACGAGACCGACCGCTCCGTTGTCGTCGCCTTCGACTTCGATGGTGTGCTCGCAGGCGACGGCTCCGAGCGGGTCTTCCGCGAGGAGGGCATCGAGAGATACCGGGCCTATGAGGCGAGCCGGAAGGCCGAGCCGCTCGAGCCCGGGCCGCTGCAGCCGCTGCTGCGCGACCTCAACCGGATCCAGCAGATCGAGGAGCAGCGCCGCCTGGAGGATC
>JALZDD010000382.1 GCA_030862715.1 Actinomycetota bacterium
GCGGTCGCGTCACCCGCCACCCACTCGGTCGCGGCGAGCGCGGCCTCGTCGGTCCAGGCCAGGTGGGCGATCTGGGCGGCAACGTCCCAGCCCGCGGCCGGCGTCGGCTCGCGCCAGCCCGCCTCGCTCAGGCCAGCCACCACCTGGCGTAGCTCGAACCCCTCCATGGAGAGGTCCTCGAGAAGTTCATCCAGCAGACTCATCGCGCCACCTCCGTAGCGCGAGCGCCAGAATACGGACGCGGCCCGATGAAAGGTTCACGGTTCACTCGCTTGCGCTCGTTCATTGCAGCTCTCTTTCCAGGACCTCGGCCCAGTGGTCGAGGATCCGCTCGCGTCGGGCGGCGTCGTCGGTAATCGTGTCAGCCAGACCCAGGCCGCGGACCAGATCGAGCGTGGCCTGCACGAGCTCGCGCACGCCAGGCTTCTTCTCGTCCACGTCGAGCAGCTCCACCGTGGCTCGGTGGAGCTCGCGGCCGATGCGCTGCTCGAGCGGACCCACCGCCGCGGCCAGCTGCTCGTCGGTGCGGGCCGCCACCCACAGCTCCAGGGCGGCGGTGAAGACCGGGGAGGTGACCTGCTCCGCGAGCATGGCGAGCACCTGCCGCGTACGCCGCCCGCCCTTCGGAAGCGCCCGGGCAGCCTCCTTGAGCGCCTCGCCGCGAGCCTCGGTGATGTGCTCGACCGCCGCCACGACCAGGTCGTTCTTGGCCGGGAAGTGGTGCAGCTGCGCCCCGCGGGAGACGCCGGCGCGCTGGGAGACGAGCGTGGTCGAGGTGCCAGCGAAGCCACGCTCGACCAGCAGCTCGACGGTGGCGTCGAGGAGGCGGGCCCGCATCGCGCGGGTGCGCTCTTCCTGAGGTACGCGGGTGGCCTGGCTCACAGACAGGAACTCTGCCGCGCCAGAAACAAACAGTCAACCCTGACTTTATATTTCTGAGACGACGTCACCACAGGCGGAAGCGGAACGTCCGGAACCGGTCCTAACGTCGATCCCATGGCTATCGCACGTAATCCTCAGTGGGTCATCGACTGTCCAGACACGGCAGCCTTGGCCGCCTTCTACGCACAGCTCCTCGGCTGGGAGTCCAAGGTCGACGACGACGGTGGCTGGGCCAGCGCCTGGGGCAACGGCGGATCGCTGGACTTCCAGCGCGTCGACGACTACCGGGCCCCGCAGTGGCCCGGCCAGGACGTACCTCAGCAGACGCATCTCGACGTCACCGTCGACGACCTCGACGAGGCCGAGGCAGCGACACTCGCCCTCGGCGCCACCAAGCACGAGGTCCAGCCCGGCGAGTCCTTCCGCGTCTTCCTCGACCCCGCCGGCCACCCGTTCTGCCTCTGCAAGGCCTGACGCCGAGACGTCACGTACGCCGGCCGAGAAGTCACGTACGCGGATCGAGTCGGCACCAACATGCCAACTCGATCCGCGGGAGTGACGCCTCGGCGGGCTATTCGACCCTGGCCACCATGGGCAGGCGACCGCGGGTGGTGACCGCGACGATGAGCGCGATCAGCAGGGGAAGCCCGACGACCACGATGCCGACGAGGTCCCACGGGATCTCGAGGTAGTGCGCGGCGACGCTGTCGCGCTCCGGCCAGCCCTCGGTGGTGATCGGGAAGCTGATCGCGATCCCGGGAACGAACCCGATCAGCGCGCCCGGGACCGCCCCGAGGAGCGTCACGACCAGGGCGTACGAGGCAGCGACCCCACGTCGCGTACGCGTCCTGGCTCCGACCGCCGACAGGGTCGCCAGGTCGGGGCGGGCGTCGTTGAGCGCCAGGTGCGTCGCGGTCAGCGCACCGCCGATCATCAGTACGGCCCCCAGGGTGACCAGGAGCAGCCAGACGATCACGGCGGTGTCCGTCTCCTGGTAGCCACGCTCGATCAGGATCGTGGTGGGGAACTGCCCGGCGGCCAGGGCCTCGTCGAGGTCCGTCTCGGCGGCGGCGCTGATCCGGGCGTTCTCGATGTAGAGGCCTAGGACCTGCGGCTCGACACCGAGCTTCTTCACCATCGCCGGCGTCACGACCGCGTACGCCGGCGCGGTCCGCTCGCCGACGTCAAGGTAGGTCGCCGGTACGTCGACGGTGACGGCGTCGCGATCCGTCTGCTCCTCCTCCGACCACTCCTTGATGACCAGGCGCGCGGACTGCTGCGAGGACACCAGCTCGTCGTCGGTCGTGAACACCACCGCACCGGAGGACCGCAGGGTCTCCACGGCAGCAGCGGACTCGCGCTCGGAGAGCGACCGCGCCACCACCGCCGGAAGGGTCCCGTCGGCCCCGGCGACGACGAGGTCGCCGAACTCGCCGATGGCGGTGTCGATCGGGACCGCCCGACCATCACCGGTCTCCACAGCGACGTACTGTCCGTCGTCCCGGGATGTCGCGCTGGTCGTGAGTGCTGCCGTCGCCCCGGGGATGGCCTTCTCGACCTGTGCAGCGATGTTCTCCCACCGTGCTCGCGTCTCGTCCTGGTCGACGTCGCTCTCGATGTCGCCGTGTCGCGGATGCACCACGGCGTCGCCGATCGTGAAGGAGGGCAGGTAGCTCTCCTGGTTCTGCTCCTGATCGCTGCTGAACGCGATCCCGAGCGTGACCACACCGACCACGGTCACCGCGATCGCACCGGCAGCCGGCACCGTCCGGGTGCGGTGCCGATCGGCGTCGCGGGTCGCGAACCGGATGACCAGCGGCATCCGGGCGCTGAACCGCGCGGCCACGGACACCAGGGCCGGGAGGATGAACAGCACCCCGGCGACACAGAGCAGTACGCCGAGAGCGATCGGGATCCCGCTGAGCGCGTTCCGCGTGCCGAAGGCCGCCGACGCGACTCCGGCCGCCACCAGCACGAGGCCGACGATCGGCGAGCGCCGCGAGGGCAGACTCTCGGACCGCCGCCCGGACAGTACGCCGACGACGTTCTGTCGCGACGCGATCCAGGCCGGCACGATCGCCGCGCAGATCGCGGCCACGAAGCCGATGACGGCGACCGCCAGGACCTGTAGCCACGGCACCTCGAACGGGCCGAACCAGGCCGAGACCTGATCCTGGGCGAGCGGCTGGAGCAGCCGCGCCAGCCCGACCCCGAGGACGGCACCGACGACGGCTGCCACCGCGCCGATGACGATCGCCATCCCGAGCAGGACACGCCGGGACTGACGAGCGGTCCCTCCCGAGGCCGCGATCAGGGCCAGGTCGCGCGCCTGGCGACGGGCCGCGACCGCGAACGCAGGCCCGGCCAGCAGGACCACCTCGAGGATCACCATGACCACGATGAGGACGAGGACCACGAGCTCGGACGGGTCCGGGGCGCCCATCGGCGGACGGATCTCCTTGTCGGCCGCGCGGGCCGCCGGCGGCGGGTCCATGACGACCGAGCGCGAGAGCACGAAGGCACCCGCCGCGTTCAGGTCCTCGATGTCGGACCAGGTCACCGGCCCGCCCCCGACCAGCCAGGTCGAGCGATCACTGGTGTAGTCCACCGGAAGGTCCACTCCGGCGATGAAGGGATCGTTGCGTACGTTCGCCGACTCGACGATCCCGACGACCTTGCGCGTCTCGTCGATGTCGCCGTTCGGGATCAGCAGCTCCTCACCGACGCCCGGACCCCGGAACGCCAGGTTGGAGTTGACCACGACCTCGTCCGGGGCCTTCGGGAGCCGGCCCTCGGTCAGCCGGACCAGCCCGGCGGCGAGCGGGTCGTTCAGATCGGTCTCCAGACCACTGGCCCAGGTGACTCCCTTGTCGGTACGTACGTCGAAGGTCCGGTCCTCCGCCTGGAGCAGCGGGCGGTCCCCGATGACGGCCTTCACCCCGGCCGCGTCGAGCGGGTCGGCATCGGACTCGTCGAGCCACTCGGACGCGTTCTCGGGGTCGATGCCCTGCCGCACTGAGGCGGCGCCCTGGACGTCGATGCTCGCCGCGGCCTCGGTGCCGAGGCGACGGTCGAGACCTTCCACGGTGTCGACGTCATAGGTCCGGTACGTCACCGCGACCGCGGTCACGCCCGCCACCGGCAGCGCGATCATCAAGATGACCAGCAGGCTGCGCCATTTCGCCCGCCGGGCCTCCCGTTGCCCGATGCGGAGGGCGAGACGCCAGCCGGCCAAACGCCCACTCATGCCTCGACCTCGTCCACGAGCGCCAGGTTCGGCGTCTCGCCGGCCTCGTCGACGACGAGCCCGTCGCGCACGTAGATCACCCGGTCGGCCCAGCTGGCATAGCGCGGCTCGTGGGTGACGAGCACACCGGCCGCGCCCGCGTCGCAGCGCGCCCGGATCAGCTTGAGGATGTCCTCGCCCGTCTCGGTGTCGAGGGCCCCGGTGGGCTCGTCGGCCAGGATCAGGCGACGCTCGCCGACGATCGCACGGGCGATCGCGATCCGCTGCCGCTGCCCACCGGACATCTCGTCGGGGAACCGGTCGGCGAAGCCGTCGAGCCCGACCTCCTCGAGCGCCGTTCTCGCCGCAGCCTGAGCCGCGCGCCGACCGGCGCCGTCGAGCTCGAGCGGCAGCGCGACGTTCTCGGCGGCGGTCAGCGCCGGGATCAGGTTGAAGTCCTGGAAGACATAGCCGATCGACGTACGCCGCAGCTTGGCGCGCCCGCTGACGCCAGCCTCACCGAGATCCTGGCCGTCGACCTCGACGGAGCCCGAGGTCGGCGAGTCGAGACCGCCGGCGATGGTCAGCAGCGACGACTTCCCGGAGCCGCTCGGCCCCATGATGGCGACCAGCTCACCGGCGTACGCAGCGAGGCTGACGCCGCTCAGGGCGTGCACCTCGGCGGCGCCGGTGCCGTGGACGCGGCTCACATCGGTGAGCCGGAGGACGGGTTCACTCATGCCGCCGCCTCCGTTGCGCGAATCAAAGAATACGGACGCGGCGGCCTGAGGCTCATTGGCGTTCGCTGGCGCTCACTCATCGGTGGACTCCTTGGTCGAGGTGTTGACGGGCGTGGCGTGGGCGCGGCGGCTGAGCCGCTCGCGGGCGTCGGCGAGCCAGCGATCGCTGTCGTGGCTGAGGCGGCGCAGGTCGTGGGCGAGGGCGGCGTTCATCGCGCCCCTCCTTCGGCGGAC
>JALZDD010000430.1 GCA_030862715.1 Actinomycetota bacterium
CTGCCGCCGAAGCGGCCGTGGTTGCTCTCGACCATGCCGATCGCGGCGACCAGCGCCCAGTCGATGCGGCAGGCGGCGTCGGCGTCGTTGAGCACGGTGGCCGAGCGCTGGTAGGCAGCCAGGGCGACCGGCGGGATGGACAGCTCCTCGGCGTTGGAGGCCAGCCTCACGGCGTCGGTCGGGGTCAGATTCTTCACGCCACCCAGGCCATTGGAGATGCCGAGGGGGTCCTGAAGAGCGCCCGGATCGGGCAGCTCAGGCTGCTGATGACCGGTGTCGAGGCGTCCCTCGTTCGGTGCCAGGACCGCGAAGGCAGCGGTCAGCGCGACGGCGGCAACGGCCCGAGGCCCGATGCTGGTCAGCGCCGCTGTACTGATGCTTCTGGCCCAGAATTTTCGGGGTGCTTTGGTCATGCCGGTCTCACCTCTTCCACGCGTGGGGTACGTGTCCGTCCCTTGAGCCTACCCAGGTATTCCCGATCGGCGCCCTGCAATTAGAAATCCACCTACCTTGGTGAAGAACGGCAACGGTCGGGCCACCTGACGTTGGGCTGGTGTTCCCCGGCTCGCCGCCTGGTCTCACCTTGCGCCTGTCACCGTGGACGACATGACTGAACGGACTCGTCTGTGGATGGTTCCACTGGTCGCGGCCGTGGGTTGGGGAGTCGGTTTCCTGCCCCAGCTCGTCCGGCCGCAGCCGCTCCTGCTCGCTCCGATGGTCGCCGAGCTGGTCTCGTTCACGCTGCTCGCCGCCGCGCTCGGTGGGCTCGCCGCAGGTCTGCGCCCGGACCGCCGGCTGCTCAGTGCCGTGCTCGCCGGCGCCGGTGTCGTGGCCGCGGCCTTCCTGGGGCTGATGTTCGCCTCGGGACCGGCGGCGACCAACGCGTCGATGCTGACCCATCTGGTCGCCATCGCCGCGATCACGACGGTCGCCGGTCTCGCCGCCGGGATCGCCGCGAGCCTCGGGCCGTGCGTGCTGCGGGCACCGATGCTGGCCGCGCCGGCCGTCTGCGTACCTCTCTGGCTCGACGGGATGCTCCCCGGCGAGCTGCCGTCGTCGGTCATCGACGCGCTGCTGGCGGCCGCCCTGGTGACCGTGCTGGTGACGTCCGTACGCCGCGCTGTCGATGTCGTCGCGTGGGTGCCCGCATGGATCCTGGGCTGGGCGATGCAGACGCTGCTGACGGTGCTGGTGGCCATCGGCGTACTCATCCAGGAGGGCCGTTCGGTCGACGCCGGGCTGCTCTCCTCACACCTGGTCTACTTCCACGAGCGCTGGAACGAACCCGCGGTGCACTACCCCGCCGGATGGGCGCTAGCCGGTGTCCTGGCACTGGCGCTGGTTGCGTGGAGGCTGCGTGACACCCTTCGGGTGTGAAACGGACTCTCATCACTGGAGGCACCCGCGGGATCGGTGCCGCTGTCGCTCGTCGGCTGGCCGCTGACGGCCACTCGCTCGTGCTCGGATATCTGTCCGACGAAGCTGCTGCTGGCGCTACGCGCGACGAGATCAGGGCGCTCGGGGTCTCCTGCGAGATCGTGGCCGCGGACATCACCACCGACGCCGGGATCGCCTCGCTCTTCGAGGCCGCCGGCCCGGTCACCGGCGTGGTCAACAACGCCGGCGCGACCTACCGCTACGCGCCCCTCGTCGACACCCCGCCCGACGAGATCCGGAAGACGTACGCCGTCAACCTGGTCGGCCCCACGCTGGTCGCCCGGGCGGCGGTGTCGGCGCTCGCCGAGGGTGGCGTGATCGTCAACATCTCCTCGGGCGCTGCCACGCTGGGATCCCCCGGGGAGTACGTCCACTACGCCGCCGCGAAGGCCGGGATCGACGCGCTCACCAAGGGCCTCGGGCTCGAGGTCGCCTCGCTCGGCATCCGGGTCGTCGCGGTCGCCCCCGGGCTCACCGAGACCGACATGCACGCCAACACCGGCGACCCCGGCCGGATCGCCCGGATGGCGCCCCAGATCCCGCTCGGCCGCGCGTCCTCACCCGATGAGGTCGCCGAGGCCGTCGCCTGGCTGATGAGCGAGAAGGCCGGGTATGTCACCGCGACGACGCTGCGGGTGACCGGCGGGCGGTGATGTCACAGGCCGGCGGCGTACCTCGTCCTGGTTGGCATGAACATCATCTTGTGGATCGTGACCGTCTTTCTGGCTCTCGGCTTCCTGGCTGGCGGGCTGGCGATGCTGCTGCTGTCGAAGGAGAGGTTTCGCAACGCCTTCGAGGGGTGGCACTACGCCGACGACTTCCCCGGCGGCTTCCTCAAGGTCATCGGGGTGATGAAGGTGCTGGCCGCGGCCGGGCTGATCCTGCCTGCCGTGACCGGGATCGCCACCTGGCTGGTGCCGCTCGCCGCTCTCGGGCTGGTGCTGCTCATGACCGGCGCGACGACCACCCGCATCATCCGCAAGGAATGGGGCTCCGCCGCCGGCGACCTGGTCTTCTGGTCGCTGGCGGCCTTCGTCGCGTTCGGCCGGCTCGAGGTCGTGCCGTTCTAGGACCGCTTACGCCGGTGCCGTAACGGTTTTCGGTGTCGTGTCGTGCGCCCGCGCGGTCGTCCGATGGACAACAATCTCCCCATGAGGCCCCAGGTCGTCGCGCATCGCGGCGCCAGTCATGAGATCGCGGAGCACACCCTCGCTGCGTACGTCGCGGCCCTGGATGCGGGCGCGGACGCCTTGGAGTGCGACGTACGTCTGACCATGGACGGGCATCTCGTCTGCGTGCACGACCGGCACCTGCGCCGTATCGGCGCGCGGGGGCTGGTCTCGGAGATGACCCTCGGCGAGCTGCAGGCGATCGACTTCGCGGCCTGGAAGAACGGGTTCTGGGACGGGGAGGACGAGCCGCCGG
>JALZDD010000443.1 GCA_030862715.1 Actinomycetota bacterium
CGTACCTCGAAGAGGTCCAGGACGCTGGAGTCCTGGTGGAAGTCGATGACGAAGCCCATCGTCTCCAGCAGGATCTCCGGCGTCAGGCTGGTGACGTAGGTTCCGTCGCCCTGGCGTACGTCGAGGATGCGCATCATCGAGAGCGCGCGCACCGCCTCTCGCAGGGAGCTGCGGGAGATGCCGAGCTGCACGGACAGGTCGGCCTCGCGCGGGAGACGGTCGCCAGGCTTCAGCCTGCCGTCGAGGATCATCTCCTTGATCTTCTCGATCGCCTCGTCGGTCAGCGCCATCGGGATCCTGGTCCTCTCACTCGGTCGGTCGCAACCGTAACGTTGCCATGCCGCCGTCGACTGCCAGGGCCACTCCGGCGGTCGACCCCGAAGAAGGGCCGGCCAGGTACGCGACCGCGAGGGCGACCTCGTCAGCGCTGACCAGCCGGCCGTGCGGCTGTCGCGCGTCCAAGGCGGCACGCTCTGTCTCGGGGTCCTCAGCCGAGTCGAGCAGGCGCTGCACCCACGGGGTTGCGGCGGTGCCGGGGTTCACGCAGTTCACCCGGATGCCCTCGCGGAGGTGGTCCGCGGCCATGGCGAGCGTCAGGGACTGCACCGCGCCCTTGCTCGCCGAGTAGACGGCCCGCTGCTGGATGCCCGTGGTCGCGGCCACCGAGGCCACGTTCACGATCGCCGCAGCCGGGGAGTGGCGCAGGTGGGGGAGCGCGGCGCGTGATACTCGTACGGCGCCGAGGACGTTGACGTCGAAGACCGCGTGCCACTGCTCGTCGGGGTTGTCCTCGACGGTGCCCTGCGCGCCGATGCCGGCGTTGTTGACTACGATGTCGAGCCGGCCGAAGGTCGCGACCGCCTGTTCCACCGCGGCCCGGATGCTCGCGTCGTCGGTGACGTCGGCGCGGATGCCGAGGGCCTTGGGGTTGATGCCCTCGGGGTCGAGGTCGAGGGCCGCGACCTGGGCGCCCCGCTCCAGCAGGACCTCGACGACGGCGGCGCCGATGCCGGACGCGCCACCGGTGACGAGGGCGGCGAGCCCGTCGAGCTCGGGCGTTCCCTGCGCGCTCATGCCGCCGCCTCCGTAGCGCAAGCGCCATCATACGGACGCGGCGGCATGAGGCCTATGGTCGCTCGCTGACGCTCGCTCATGACTGCGTCCCGAAGGCGACGTACTCCTGGCGCTGGCGGCCGAGTCCGTCGATCTCGATCTCGACGACGTCGCCGGGCTGGATGTAGGGGAAGCGACCGGAGAGCGCGACGCCCTCCGGGGTGCCGGTCATGATGAGGTCGCCCGGGTCGAGAACCATGAACTGGCTGAGGTGGTGGATCACGGCCGCGACGTCGAAGATCTGGTCGGCGGTCACCGAGTCCTGGCGCGGCTCGCCGTTGACGAAGGACCGCATGCCGAGCTTCTGGTGCTCCACCTCGTCGGGTGTCACCACCCACGGTCCGACCGGGCTGAACCCGGGGGCGATCTTGCCCTTGCTCCACTGGCCGCCAGAGATCTCGAGCTGGAACTCGCGCTCGGAGAGGTCGTTGGCGACCACGAAGCCCGCGACGTGCTCCAGGCTCTGGTCGGGGGAGTCGAGGTAGGACGCGCGCTTTCCGATCACCACGCCGAGCTCCACCTCCCAGTCGGTCTTGCTGCTGTTGCGCGGGATCGTGACGGTGTCGTTCGGCCCGGCGATGGTGTTGGGGGCCTTGAAGAAGATGACCGGCACCGTGGGCGGCTCCGCGCCGGACTCTGCGGCGTGTGCGGCGTAGTTCATGCCGATGCAGACGATGGCGCCGGGCTGGGTGATCGGGGCGCCGACGCGGAGCGTGTCGGCATCTTCGACGAGCGGGAGCTCGCCCGCGGCGAGGGCTGCGGCGGCACGCGCCGGTCCGTCGGAGGCCCAGAAGGCTCCGTCGATGTCGTTGGTGAGACCGGCCAGGCTGCGCACCTCGTCCTCGAGCACGACGACGGGCAGCTCCTCACCTGCGGGTCCCAGGCGGGCGAACTTCATGGTGTGGCCTCCAACATTGATTAATCGGATCTATGGTGGTCTGGAAGCGCCAAATGAGGCACCGAATGCATATTGACAGCCCAAACATCAGATGTCTAGCCTCGATGTGGCGGTCGGACGACCGTGGAGTCAGAGGTTGAGGAGGGCGGATGGAGATCCCGCTGTTCGGACTCGGCTGTGCGCCGATGGGCAACCTGTTCCGGCCGCGCACCGACGAGGACTGCCAGGCCACGCTCGACGCGGCCTGGCGGGCAGGCGTACGTCACTTCGACACCGCGCCCCACTACGGGCTGGGGCTGTCGGAGGAGAGGATCGGACGGTTCCTGGCGACGCGTCCGCGGTCGGAGTTCGTCATCTCGACCAAGGTGGGCAGGCTCGTGCGGCCCAACCCCGACTGGGACGGGGAGTCCCAGGACGACATGGGCTTCGCGGTCCCGGCAGGTTCGCACCGGGTTCTGGACTACTCGGCTGATGGCGTACGCCGCAGCCTGGAGGAGTCGCTGGCCCGGCTCGGCCTCGACCGGGTCGACATCCTCTACGTGCACGACCCCGAGCTGTCCGGTGACCCGGCGGCCGTCGAGACCGCGCTCACCGGCCTGGCGAAGCTCCGCGAGGAGGGGATGGTCGACGCGATCGGGACCGGATCCCTGTCGGTCCCGGCGTTGACCGCGACGGTCGAGACCGGCCTCGCCGACGTGGTCATGGTCGCCAACCGCTACACGCTCCTGGACCAGTCCGTCGCCGACGGCCTGCTCGAGGCGTGCGACCGGCACGGCACCAGGATCGTCGCGGCGGCCGTGTTCTCCAGCGGCCTGCTCGCCACCACCCCGCGCAGGGGCGCCATGTACAACTACGGCGAGGTGCCCGAGGATATCTTGGAACGCGCGCTGCGGATCGGCGAGGTGTGCGAGGCACACGGGGTCGAGATCGCCACTGCTGCGCTGCACTATCCGTTGCAGGACCCGCGGGTCGTGTCGGTCGTGGCGGGCGCGGGACGGCCCGAGCAGGTGAGGCAGAACCTCGAGCGTCTGGCAACCACGGTCCCCGAGGCGCTGTGGACCGACCTGGCCGGCCAGGGGCTGGTGCCGTCGTGCGCGTAGCCCTCATGGTCACCTGCATCAACGACGCCCTGTTTCCCGACACCGGGCGCAACGTGGTCCGGCTCCTCCGCCGCCTCGGCGTCGAGGTGGACTTTCCCCAGGCCCAGACCTGCTGTGGCCAGCCGATGGTCAACACCGGCTACCTCGATGAGGCGGTGCCGGTGTTGCGCACCTTCGTCCGCGCCTTCGAGGGGTACGACGCCGTCGTGACGCCGTCGGGCTCGTGCGCCGGGTCGGCCCGGCACCAGCACGACCTCGTGGCACGCCGCAGCGGAGACGAGGGCCTACGGGCGGCCGCCCGCGAGACGTCCCAGCGCGTCTACGAGCTCAGCGAGTTCCTGGTGGACGTGCTCGGCGTCGAGGACGTGGGCGCCTACTTCCCGCACCGGGTCACCTACCACCCGACCTGCCACTCGCTGCGGATGCTCGGGGTCGGCGACCGGCCGATGCGGCTGCTCCAGCACGTCCGGGGGATCGACCTGGTGGACCTGCCCGGCGCGACCGAGTGCTGCGGGTTCGGCGGCACCTTCGCGATGAAGAACTCCGACACGTCGGTGGCCATGGGCTCCGACAAGGCCCGGCACGTACGCGAGACCGGGGCCGAGGTGCTGGTGGCCGGTGAC
>JALZDD010000472.1 GCA_030862715.1 Actinomycetota bacterium
TGCTCGATCTGGTTGCGGAAGATCCTGAGCATCTGATCCACCCCGTCCTCACCAGCCGCGAGAAGCGGATACAGGTAGCCTCTCCCAATTCCGACTGCCCGGGCTCCGAGCGCCAGCGCCTTGACGACGTCGCTGCCCCGCCGAATCCCTCCGTCGACCAGGACTTCCAACTGGTCGCCCACAGCGTCGACGATCCGCGGGAGTGCTTCCATCGTCGCGATGGTGCCGTCGAGCGTGCGCCCACCGTGGTTTGAGACCACGATGGCGTCCATACCCTCATCCACTGCGCGGCGGGCGGATTCGACTGACACGAGCCCCTTCATCACGATCGGGCCGTCCCAGCGCTCCCTGATCCACGGAAGATCGGCCCAGCTCGTCGGCGCGCGGAAGTGCGCGGCGGTGGCCTGGTCGAACGGCAAAGGAGCGCCAGAGGCGTCGCAAGCCATCGCAGCTCTCGGCTCCTCCAGACCGTCGCGTAGGAAGTCCCAGGCCCATTCCGGCTTCGTCACCAGTTGAGGAGCGAACTTCAGAACGTCACGGACTGTGATCGACGTGGGCGCATAGGCTCGCTGCTTGATTGGGAGTTCGCTGGCGCCGTAGGTCGCACTGTCGGCGATGAGCACCAGGCCGGCCACTCCCGCGGCCCGGCAACGCTCGATCGCCGCAGCTGTCATTTCGCTCTTGCCGTCGACGAAGTAGAGCTGCTGGAACACCGGTCCGGTGGCCTGAGCTGCGATTTCCTCGATGGGCGTGGTTGTGATGCCGCTGACCCATTGGATGGTGCCCGCCTTGCCCGCTGCGCGGGTCGCGGCCAACTCACCTTGGACGTGGCCACCTCGCAACCCACCGACGGGCGACAGGTACACAGGGAGGTCCATCGGGTGACCGAGGACGGTCGTGGCCGTCGAGGGTCCCGGTCGCCCCTCTGCGCCTCGCGGCAGGAAGCCGATCTCGTCGAAGGCGTCATTGTTGCGACGAGCGGTGATCCCGGCTCCTGCCGGGGTTACGAACCGCTGGAGAATTCCTTTGGGAACCCGCTTGCGCGCCAAGTAGAGCGCGTCGTCCAGCGACGCGATCTGAGCGCTTCTGTTACGCGTCTTGCTCACCTCTTTCGAGCCTCGGGCGTGTCCGCACTTTCGGCGTTGACGAGAGGCGCCCGCAGAGTGCTCGCCACGGACATCACGCCCCGGCAAACCGGATAGCGGAGGCGGGGCAGCCGCGAATGGCCGCGGCCGCGGCGTCTTGCTGCTCGCCCTGCGGGTCGGCGTCAAGGACCTCGACCGTCCCATCCTCGCCAAGTGCGAAGACTTCCGGCGCGGCGAACACGCAGTGCCCGCTTCCGACGCACTCGTCCTGGTCGGCTTCGACACGTGCCATGGGCATCAGCCCCTCGCAATCGGGATCGACGGGATCGGCGCGGAGACGCTGCCGAAGAACGGGTCTTTGCTCAGGTCGATCTCTGCGTCAACGACGTACGCGGGAACGAGGTCGAGGAGACGGTCGAGATACGCTTTGGTCTGGAGGCGGGCAAGGCTCGATCCGAAGCAATGGTGCATGCCGAACCCGAACGCGAAGTGCTGGCGAGCCGGTCGATTAATGTCGAAGACGGCGGGGTTCTCCCAGCGCTCGGGGTCACGGTTAGCCGCGCCGAGGACCGGGGACACGATGGCGCCTTCGGGGATGCGATAGCCCTCGATGTCGGCATCGCCGTCGGCGACCAGACGCGGCGGGGCAGCGTGCGCAGGCCCGCGGAATCGGAGCACCTCCTCGATCGCTGCGTCGAGGAGTGTCCGGTCGGCCACCACTTGGCGCCGCTGGTCCGGATGCTGGGCGAGAAGTACGACACAAGCGGACAGCATCGACGAGGTGGTCCCGGCGCCCGCGAAGACGAGCTGGGTACAGTTGGCAACGATCTCTGACTCCGTCATGGTCTCGGCCACCTCCGAACCCAGCATCATGCTCAGCAGGTCTGATTCCGGATGTCGTCTGCCAACACTCAGGTCGCGCTTGCGCTCGATCAGGACCGCCGAGAGATAGTCCCGCAGCTCTAAGGTTCCGCTACGCACCCCACCGCCGACCGTCTCGGTCGCGGAGACGTACTCGCCACTCATGGACGACGCCCAGGCGTGTAGCTGGTCGCGGTCAGCCAGCGGGAGGTCGAGCATACTGAGCATGACCGAGATCGGGACGGCGTCGTGCGCCACTAGAAGCTCCGTCGTCGCTCCGTCAAGCACACGGTCGACGAGCGGGTCTAGGTATTGCCGGACCACGGACTCGACGAGACCGGTACGCTTCTCTGCGAGCGTCCCGCGCTGGAACTCGTTGGACCAAATGCCGCGGATCTCGCCGTGGCGGTGGGGGTCCTCGATGGCCTCGAAGGTCTGGTCGCCAAAGGCCGCCTCGACCATGCCAGGCACCTGGGGGAACTTCTTGGGATTGCCCACCACCTTGCGGATGGTCGCGAAACGAGTCACGAGGTAGGCGTCGTCCAGCGGCATGGGAGAGGGGCCACCCACGGGCCCGGGTGCGTAGACGACCGGCCCAGTCTCCCGAATGCGGTCCCAAACAGCGTAGCCGTCGCGCTGAAACTCAGGATCGGAGCGCCGCACGTCCATCGTCGGCGCGTCCTGCAGGACGCTGGTCACATCGACTCCTCACTCGGCGCATAGCCGGCCGTGTCCCCTTGGGTTACCGTCTCTCGACGGAACGTTGTCTTCATCTCAATACGCCTCTCAAGATTTAGTGGTTCGAGGGCGGGATGCGCGCCACGATGCCGTCCAAGCTGTCAGTCATCTCGATCTGACATCCCAGGCGCGATCCCACTTGGCTGTTGTCCAAGAACTCCAGAACATCCGTCTCGTCAGCACTGACATCCACAAGCCGTGAACGCCATTGCTCGTCGAGGATCACGTGACAGGTGCCGCAAGACATCGTTCCCCCACACTCAGCGATGATCCCGTGCACGTTGTTGCGCACCCCGGCTTCCATTAGCGACATGCCAGCCTCGATCGCCACGGCATCGAAAGAGCCGTCCTCCTGGACGAAGACGACGCGAGGAGTGCCATCGACGCCGGCCGATCCCGCCATCTCGGTCATCGGAGCGGGATCGAGGCTGTTGCCGTTGGCCACGTCGATCGCTTGCGCGGGGGTGAACGCCTCCCGATGGAGTGCGTCGGCCAGGGCGACCGAGGTGTCAGCTAGCAGTCGAGCGTCGGCGAAACGACCGTCACGGATGGCATTGCGCGCCGCGATGAAGTCGCGCGGTGCGTTGGTCGCCTCGATGGCGACGAGCCGTTCACCGCGAAGGTGGACGATCGAGTACGAACTGCCTGTCGCGCGGACGACGGAGGTGTCCGCATCCCCCATGAGGCCAGCGATCTGGATCTTCTGATCGAACTGGTCGGACCAGAACCACGGCACCTCGGGTGCTGGCGCCGCACTGCCCAGAATCGCCGCGACGGCTTGGCGTGCCTGCTCGATCGCGCTGGGGATGCTCTCGAGCCGGTAACGGCCGTCGCCCACCAGCGGCACCGGTCGGGAAGAGACGTCACCGACCGCATAGATGCGTGGGTCACTGGTGCGCGCCCATTCGTCGACCAGTACACCGTTGTCACACAGGAGGCCCGCTGCCGCAGCGAGGGCGACGTCCGGGGCACCACCCACAGCAAGAAGGACCACGCTGCAGCCAATCTGATCGCCGTCAGCCAGCCTTACCGAGCCGACACGGCCGTCCTCGGCCGCCTCCATTGCCTCCACGGCAGCGCTTGTCAGGATCCGAGTCCCACTCCGCACGTGGCACTCGTGTATCACCGACGCCAGGCGCGAACTGGCCACGCGGCCCAGGATCCGAGCTTCACGCTCGAGCACGGTCACCTGCACCCCGGCGTCGCGAGCAGCCGCCGCGACCTCGAGCCCGATCCAGCCTCCACCGATGACGACGACGTCCTGGTATTTGGCGACGAGTTCGCTCAGTACCTCCGCGTCGACCACGGTTCGGAGCTCGACAACGCCTTCTAGGTCAGCGCCAGGGACCTCGAGTCGACGGGGAGTCGATCCGGTGGCGATGACGAGGTCGTCGTAATTGAGGGAGCTGCCGTCATCGAGAAGGACCTCACACGCGGCGCGGTCGATCTCCACGACTCGCGTGCCGGTTCGGAGGGCGATTGCCTGACGGCTGTAGAAGTCGGTTGCGTGAAGCGGCTGCAGGAGTTCCCCTTTGAGGAGAGACTTCGACAATGGAGGCCGGTGATAGGGACCGACCGGCTCCGCGCCGACCAGATCGATATGGCCGTCGAACCCACCCTGACGCAGAAGGGCGGCGGTGGACCCGCCGCCGTGACCAGCGCCGACGATGACGACTCGGCGGGCTACGTCCTGCATGCCAAATTCCTCCAAACTCGCTTGCGGGTACAGCGGCCGCGTAGCCCAAGACTCCACGTCACGCGGCCAAGAGAGGCAGCCGTCCACAATTGAATGCATAATAGCCTTCATCAACGCTTGTGGCAACGAGCCAGCGGCGACGCCCAGCGCGCACTTGGTCAAGCCTCAGCTGCCCCGCCGTCCGTCGCTCGCCAAGTCCTTCACGGGAACCTGATGATGGCTGTCGCGTGGCCTCTCACCGACCCGCAGGCCCTCCCGGCCGGGGCCTTCCGGCCTCGCCGTCCTGCCTACCCTGCGCCGCCAGACCGAGGCGGTGCGCGGACCGGAGGTCGACGACGACGTCACACACCCCGGCACACGCGCCCCCGACACAGATCCCTCTGAACCGGGGATCCGCTTGCGGCGGACAGCCTCGGTGAGCGAGGTCCCCACCTCGATGGCGACCGCGTCGATCCGGCCCCCGGCATGCACGAAGGACACGACCGGACACCCGTAGACACCGCCGGGCACTAGCAGCACGACGGCCTCCTACGACGGCTCGGGGGAAGGTGCGACGAGCGCGGCGCCGGCCAGCCCACCCACCAGTCCGGCGACCGCTTCGACGGAGATTGCGCCGCCGAGCTGCGCCACGGCGAGACGGTGCAGGTCCCGGCTCAAAGAGCCGTAGAAGGTCGGGACGCCGATCTCGGAGGCGAGATCGCAAGCCAGCGACAGGTCCTTGTGAGCGAGGCCGAGGCTGAACCCCTGCGCGAGGTCGATGGCGCCCGTCACGACCTTGGCCCCCTGGATTTCGAGCCACGCGTTGCGCGCACCCCCCTGGCGCAGGACGTCGACGGCGAGTTTGGGGTCGATCCCCTGCTTGGCTGCTATGGCGAGCGCCTCGAGGGTGAGGAGTCTCTGGGAGCACGACAACAGGTTGTTGACGAGCTTCATCGTGTGACCGGAACCCACGGGGCCGATGTGCGTGACGTTGTCACCGATCGTTCGAAGCGCCCGCGTCGCAGGCTCGACCAGTTCGGCCGGAGCGCCGAGCATCATTGAGATTGTCCCGGCGAGCGCACCCTGGGCACCACCGCTGACCGGCGCATCGACGAGGTGAAGTCCACGGGTGGCGAGCTCGGCCGCCATGGCTGCTGTCTGGCTGGGATCACCCGACGTCTGGTCGATGACCACCGAGCCCGGCTCAAGGGCCTCTGCCAGTCCGCCGTCATCGAAAAGCACCGTGCGGACGTGGGCCGACGTCGGAAGGCACAGCAGCACGACCCTGCAGGACCTACCGAGGTCGACAAGGCTGTGCGACGCAGCGGCACCCGCGTCGACGAGCGCGGCAACAGCCGCCTCGCTGCGGTCGTACACACGCAGCGGGTGCCGCGACGCGATGCGCCGCGCGAGCGCTCCGCCCATGTCGCCGAGTCCAACGTAGCCCATCTCGCCGTTGGTGGTCATGAATGCTCCCTGCTCCTCGGAATGCGACGGTGTTAGGTCGGGCTCTGGTCAGGTGGGCTGGACCGAGAGGTCAAGGTCGGCTCCGTCGACGGGCTCTGCATGGTTCTCATGCCACGAGGTCCCCCCGTGGGGGCCCGTCGCGGCACGGATCACCGTGAAGTCGTCGAGGTCGGGGCGACGCGAGCCACACCAGTACTCGAAGTTGGGCTTCGGGTAACCCAGCACCACGTGACCTGCCTGGCGGAAGTAACCGTGGGCTTTGCCGGCCCGCTTCCACACCGTCTGCTCGATGCGCTCGTCGATCTCGGCGCAGTAGGTGCGCGTCGCCTCGGCGGTGACGTCGATCGAGGTGATCCCCTCGTTGACCATGGTCTGGAGGGCACCGATCACGTAGTGAACCTGCTCCTCGCCCATCATCGAGTGACCGCTGCCGGAGGCACCGCTGTTGGGACCGGAGGTGATGAAGAGGTTGGGAAAGCCAGGAGCCATGAGACCCAAGTAGGCCTCGGGCTTCTCGGCCCACTGCTTGGCGATCGTCACACCCTCGCGTCCGCGGACCGTGTGCGGGGCGCGCAGGTAGTCGAGCGTGAAGCCGGTGGCGAGGACCACGACCTCGCACGGGATGTGCGTCCCGTCGCTCAGAACCACACCGTCCTTTTCGAAGCCCTTGAGCTCGCCGCTGACCAGATCGACGCCCGGTTTGCGCAGGGTCTCCAAGTAGCCCGGGTCGATGATCGGGCGTTTCGCGAACGGCGGGAAGTCGGGCGTCAGCTTCTCGATCAGGTCCGGGCGGTCAGGGAACGACTTGGCGAGGTAGTCGAGCCCGATGTCGCGCATGCGGTCGTTAGCCTCCGAGAAGCCGCCGGTCCGCTCGTTCCACTCGGGATCGAACTGGAGGTAGTCACGAGCACGGGTGGCCTGCTCGATGATCGTCCGGGCACGCGCCCACTGGTAGCTGAACGGGATGCACTCGTAACTGGCTCGCTCGTCCGCCGGTACCTCGCAGAAGACCCGGTCGTTCGGCATGTACCACTGAGTCTGACGCTGCAGCACGGTCAGGTGGGACACACTGTCCGCGATGCCGGTCGCAAGCTGCGCTGAGGTGCAGCCCGTCCCGACCACCACCACTGACCTCCCAGCGACCTGGCCGTCTGTCTCCGGCGTCCACTCTGTGGTGTGCACGACTAGGCCCCCGAACGCGTCCTGGTTCTCGATACGGGGTATAAATGGGCGGTTGAGGTGTCCCAGCGCGGTGATGACCGCGTTGGCCCGGTAGGTGATCTCCTCATCGCCCCGGCGAGCCGTCACCGTCCAGCGCTGCGACTCCTCGTCCCAGTCACAGGCGGTCATGGTGGTCTCGAACTCGATGCGCTCACGGATGCCGTACTTGTCAGCGACACGATTGAGGTACTCGAAGTACTCCGGCCCTGTCGGGTAGTACCGCGACCACTGGACGTTCGGCTCGAACGAGTAGGAGTACCCGAGAGCAGGCGTGTCGACCGCCGCGTTCGGGTAGCGATTGATCCACCACGTGCCACCGACCTCGGGCTTGGAATCGAGGATCCGGTACGAGAAGCCGGCAGCAGCTAGCTTGATGCCTGCATTGATGCCCACCATCCCGGCGCCGATGACTAGAACTTCGAAGCCCTCGGGCGGGACGACCTTCGCGGGGACGTCCCGACGGTCCGTCACGAAGCCCGCCTGCTCCATGAAGTACTCGGCCTGATCCACTCGGACGTCGAAGCCGGTCGCTAGGCAACCCATCTGCGCGAAGAGCGCGGCATCAGGCCGCGGCATCATCGGAGGGGTCCCCGGGAGCAAGGCCTCCAGCAGGAGCTTCCGGATCTCGGCGTCGACTGCGGCCGACACCCGGCGCGGTTCGTCGCCGATGCGGCCCACGAAGCGGTCGACGCGGTCCTGGGTGCCGTCTAGGTCGTTCCAAAAGCGCCGCAGGAGTGTGCGGTCGCCGGTCTGCTGCACCAGGCAGAGCAGGGCCATGATCGGGTCGAGGCCGGCAATCGCCGACTCCAGCTGCAGGCGGCGGGACTCGGTCACCGTTGCGGTCAAGGTGTCGCTCTCCTTCGAGACGGGCTGTGGACGTGAGTTGTTCCTGGGTGAGTCGGCGAGGTCCGGGCTCAACCGCCCTCCGCACGGGCGAGCCGGTGGCGCAGGGCATCGGCGAGGTCGGAGACGCAGCGGTCAGCGCGGCCCAGCCGGGTGAAGTGGGACAGGAAGCCGTGGACCAGGCCCGGATAGCGCATCACCGTGGTCTGGACACCTGCGGCGAAGAGGCGGTCCGCGTAGGCCTCGCCGCCGTCTCGCAATGGATCGGCCTCGGCGAGCACGACCAGGGCTTCTGGGAGCCTCTGGAGGTGCTCGGCCAGCGCGGGAACACCGTAGGGTGTGTCGAGGGACGTGTCGGAGCCGAGGTACTGCTCCTTCATCCAGTCGATGTTTTCTCGGGTGAGGCTGGGCCCGTCGCCGTACTCGAGCATCGAGGGCCGGTCCTTGCTCCGCTCGAGTCCCGGGTAGACCAAGACCTGGAGCCGCA
>JALZDD010000504.1 GCA_030862715.1 Actinomycetota bacterium
TAGGCGGCGGCGAGCTCCTCGTCGGTGGCCAGCCGCGCCTCCATGTCCTTCATCACGTGGGTGCCCTCGAGGGTGCCGATCTTCGAGGCGGCACGCGGGCAGGTGAGGTAGAAGGTCGTCGGGAACGGCGTGCCATTGGGCAGCCGCGGCTCGGTGGTCACCACATCGGGCAGCGAGCACGGGCAGCGGTGCCCGACCTCGTGGATCCCCCGTGGCTCGCGTCCCAGCTGTGCCGTGATCGCGGACACGTCCTTGGGATCGATCGCCATGTCTTCAGTCTTTCTTCTGCTTGGGCGGGTCGATCTCCGACTCCGGCCCGTCTCCTGTCTGCTCCGGCGGGTCACCGGCCAGCAGCACGGAACCCCACGCATCGTCCCACCATGCCTTCGGCTGCTCCGCACTGCCCACCTTGCTGGGGTCGGTGAGCTCCGGCTCGGTCTGGATGCGCTCGCCGTTCTCGTCGAGGGCGACGTACGCCGTCTCCCCCGGCATCACGAACCCGAACCGCTCCCGGGCCTGCTGCTGGACGTAGGCGGGGTCCTCCCAGCGACGGGTCTGCTCCTCGAGCTGCTTGATGTGTTCCTTGCGCTCCGCGATCTCGGTCTGGAGGGCGTTGATCTCGTGGCGCTGCTGGAGATAGGCGCGCAGCGAGGATGCGTAGGAGATCACCATCACGGCGGCCACCACGATGATCATCATCGCCCGGCCGGTGAGCTTGGGCCGGCGCAGCCGCTTGCGCAGCGCGTCGATGCCCCCGATACCGCCGATCTGCGCCGGGCGGGCCGGGATGGGGGCACGCGGACGTCGCCCCGGCCCCTGTTGGGCCCGAGGACCGCGTACGCGCTTGCTCTGACCGGGTCCCTGCGTTGCCACGTCGCTCATCCTCCCATCCAGGACCAGCGACTCGGCGCATCTGCGCCACCCGGCGGCGCCGAGTCGGTCCCGGCTCGGCGCCAGAGATGAGGTAAACCTGACGAGCAGGTTCTCCGCGAGGAGCTGACGTAACGGCCCACGGCCATCCTGTTCACGCATGCTCCTGCTTTCTCGGGGATCTGGAAAGAACCGTTCCGAAGATCAAGCGAATTGTGCGAGGAGAATCATCATGAACATCAACGCCCGACGACTGGCACGTGTCATCGCCGTTCCTGCCGTCTGCGCGCTGGCACTGAGCGCGTGCGGCGGCGCGGAGCGACCGTCCGCGGACGAGCTGTCGGAGTCGCTCAAGAACGGCAAGGCCGCCGACGTGCTCAAGCTTCCGAGCGCCTTGCCGGACTCTGCCGTGGACTGCATCGCCGAGGAGCTCGTCGACTCCGACATCTCCGACGAGGCCCTGGCGAACCTCATGGAGGGCAAGGACAACACCCGCGAGGAGAAGGATGAGGACGTCATCAACGACCTCTCCGACGACATCCAGAAGTGCGCCTCAGATGCCATGAAGTAGACCTACCCGAACGAGCGGCCCGGTCCGAGGACCGGGCCGCAGTTCGCGTCTGCCTCAGGCCTGGTAACGCGGGAAGGCGGAGGCGCCGGCGTAGCGGGCTGCCTCGCCGAGCTCGTCCTCGATGCGGAGGAGCTGGTTGTACTTCGCGACGCGCTCGGAGCGGGCCGGGGCGCCGGTCTTGATCTGGCCGGAGCCGACGGCGACGGCTAGGTCGGCGATGGTGGTGTCCTCGGTCTCGCCGGAGCGGTGGGACATCATCGTCTTGAAGCCGGCGCGATGAGCCATGTCGACGGCGTCGAGGGTCTCGGTGAGCGTGCCGATCTGGTTGACCTTGACCAGCAGCGCGTTGCCCTGACCGCCCTCGATGCCGCGGGCGAGGCGCTCGACGTTGGTGACGAACAGATCGTCGCCGACGAGCTGGGTCTTGGAGCCGATGGCGTCGGTGATCGCCTTCCAGCCGTCCCAGTCCTCCTCGTCGAGGGGGTCCTCGATGGAGACGATCGGGTAGGCCGAGACGAGCTCCTCGTAGTAGGCGGTCATCTCCTCGGCGGTCTTCTTCGCGCCCTCGAAGAGGTAGGCGCCGTCCTCGTAGAACTCCGAGGCGGCCACGTCGAGCGCGAGGACGACGTCCTTGCCGAGCTCGTAGCCGGCCTTGCCGATCGCCTCGGCGATCAGGTCGAGGGCGGCGCGGTTGGACTCGAGGTTCGGCGCGAAGCCACCCTCGTCACCGAGGCCGGTGGCCAGGCCCTTCTCCTTCAGCACGGACTTGAGCGCGTGGTAGACCTCGGCGCCGACGCGCAGCGCCTCGGCGAAGGTCGGCGCGCCGATCGGCGCGATCATGAACTCCTGGATGTCCACGTTGGAGTCCGCGTGGGAGCCACCGTTGAGGATGTTGAGCATCGGCACCGGGAGCACGTGGGCGTTGGGGCCACCGACGTAGCGGAACAGCGACAGGCCCGCCGAGTCGGCGGCGGCCTTCGCGACCGCGAGCGAGACGCCGAGGATCGCGTTGGCGCCGGCCTTGGCCTTGTTGGGGGTCGCGTCGGCCTCGATCATCGCCTGGTCGATGGCGCGCTGGTCGTCGGCGTCGAAGCCCTCGATCGCGGGGGCGAGGGTCTCCACGACGGCGGTCACGGCGTTCTGCACGCCCTTGCCGCCGTAGCGCTCGCCACCGTCGCGCAGCTCGACGGCCTCGAAGGCTCCGGTCGAGGCGCCACTCGGAACCTGGGCGCGGGCGAAGGTGCCGTCGTCGAGGACGACCTCAACTTCGACAGTCGGGTTGCCTCGTGAATCGAGGATCTCGCGGGCGCCTACGGCTTCGATCGATGCCACTGAACTACTCCTGGGTCAGGACTGGATTGATATAGGGAGAGGTGTCGTCCGTCAGCCTATTACCCGGCCGGATGGGCCTGGCGATTGGAACGTTAACCGGTCGGTAGGGCCTCTCCCACCCACGCCCACCTGGTGTTCACGTCGAGGTCGGCACGTCGTCATCACGTCGATGCCTCCGGGTGCGGTGCCGCGCGGATCGTTCCTCCGGCAACAGTTCCCCGAGAGGAACCCTCAGATGCTTCTCCACAAGAACCGCCTCGCACTCGCCGGGGTCGGCGTCCTGGCCATCGGGGGCCTGGGCGTCTCACTGATGACCGTGCTCGGTGGCACCGCCACCGCCGATCCGGGCCGGCACCGCGAGTTCAGCCGGCTCGCGACCTATCCGGTCTTCCAGAACGTGCCCGCCGGGGTCGACCCGGCCGACGCGACCGTCGCCGAGATCTCGGCCGTCTCCGAGGACGGCAAGACACTTGCCTACACCGACGCGGCCGGCAGCCGGATCGGCTTCCTGGACATCACCGACCCCTCCTCACCGAAGGGCATCGGCAGCCACGATGTCGCCGGCACGAAGGGCGGCTCGCCGACGTCGGTCTCGATCGTGGGCGACTACGCCCTCGTCGTTGTCGACGAGTCGACCTACCCCGGCCTCGAGGACACCGAGTGGGAGGACGAGGAGCCTGCCGTCGGCACCCGCGCCGGGCGGATCGACGTGATCTCGCTCGACGCTCCGCACGAGGAGGTGGCCTCCTACGACCTGGGCGGTCAGCCCGACTCGATCGCGGTCAGCCCCGACGGGACGTACGCCGCGATCGCGATGGAGAACCAGCGCAACGAGGCCGTCACCCCTGCCAGCGGCGAGGAGGGGGACCTGCCCCAGGCACCGTCCGGATCGGTCAAGATCGTCGGTCTCGACGGCGGGCCGGCCGAGTGGCGGATCACCGACGTCGCGCTGCCCGCCTCGCTGCTCGAGGGGCTGGACACGCCTGAGGACGCCGAGCCGGAGTACGTCGACATCAACGCCGACAACAAGCTCGCGCTCACGCTGCAGGAGAACAACGGCGTCGCGATCATCGACCTCCCGTCCGCGACAGTCGAGACGGCGTGGAGCGCCGGGAACGCGGTCGTCTCCGGCGTAGACGCGAGCAAGGACGGCCGCTTCAACCCGGTCGACACCATCGACGCGCCGCGCGAGCCCGACTCGATCCAGTGGGTCGGATCCGGCCTCGTCGCGACGGCGAACGAAGGTGACTGGAAGGGCGGCACCCGCGGCTGGACCGTCTTCCGCGCCGCCACCGGAGAGGTGGTCTGGGACGCCGGCTCCACCTTCGAGGACCTCGCCACGAAGTACGGCCTGCACAACAACGACCGCGCCGCCAAGAAGGGCGCGGAGCCCGAGGGGCTGGCCTTCGAGACCTTCGGTGGCATCCCGTACGCCTTCGTGGGCTCCGAGCGCAGCAACTTCGTGGCCGTCTACGACATGCGTACTCCTTCCGCTCCGAGGTTCACGCAGGCGCTGCCGGCGACCAACGGGCCGGAGGGGCTGCTGCCGATCCCGTCGCGCAACCTGTTGGCGATCTCCTCGGAGGAGGACTCGGCCGAGGACCTGGTGCGGGCGTCGGTCTCGCTATACGGGTTCGGTCGGAAGTCGTCGTCCTTCCCGACCGTGGAGTCGGCCTCCCGGAACGGCAAGCCGATCGGCTGGGGTGCGCTCGGCGCGCTCTCGAAGGTGCCCGGCGAGCCCGGCAAGCTCTACGCCGCCAGCGACGCGGCCTACGACACGGGCCGGATCTACACCATCGCGGTGAACCGCTCGCCCGCCGTGATCCGCGACGTGCTCGAGGTCACCGACTCCTCAGGCGAGGTGGCCGAGGGGCTCGACATCGAGGGCCTCGCCGCTCGCCGTGGCGGTGGCTTCTGGGTGGCGAACGAAGGTGCGACCGGCGCCGGGAACACGCTGCTCCGACTCGACCGCGAGGGCAGAATCGCCGAGACGGTGCCGCTGCCCACCGAGATCGCCGAGAAGGTCGGCAAGTGGGGCCTCGAGGGGGTCACGGTGACCGGGAAGCACCGCTCGGAGAAGGTGTACGTCGCGCTCCAGCGCCCGCTGTGGGCAGACTCGACCGCCAAGAAGCCCGGCGTGGATGGCGCGAGCACCGCCCGGATCGGGCGCTACACCCCGGCGACGGGCGAGTGGAAGTGGTTCGGCTACGGCCTGGAGTCGACCTCGGTGGCCGGTGACTGGCTCGGCCTGTCCGAGATCACCGCCGTCGACGACGACACCCTCGCGATCATCGAGCGCGACAAGCAGAACGGCACCACCGCCGCGATCAAGCGGGTCTACACCATCGATGTGCCCCGGCACGGAGTTGCCGGGCTCAGTCCCGTGACCCCGCTGCGCAAGCGCTTGGCGTACGACCTGCTGCCTGCCCTGCAGGCCACCAACGGATGGACCCAGGAGAAGCTCGAGGGCTTCACGATCGGCGCCGACGGTCGCGCGTACGCGGTCACCGACAACGACGGCCTCGAGGACGCCACCGGAGAGACGGTCCTCCTCGACCTCGGTCGGGCATCCAAGCGCTGAGGATCGCCACCACGCCGGCCCGTCACCGTCTCGGTGGCGGGCCGATGTGATTCTTGGACCGGGTCAGTCTTCGGAGCAGCGGTCGGCCGGGAGATACGTGCCGGCCCACTCGGTGAGCGCCCCGAGGGTCGGCGCGAGCGCGGCACCGGATCCCGTGAGCGCGTAGCGGACGGCCACCGGCGGGCCGGGGTCGACCTCGCGGGCGAGCAGGCCCAGGCCAGCCAGCTCACTGAGACGCTCGGAGAGCATCGAGTCGCTGATGCCGGCCACCGCCCGCTTGAGCTCAGCGAAGCCGAGCGGGCCCTGGGTCAGGCTGCCGAGGATCACGCCGTTCCAGCGCTTGCCGAGGAAGTCGAAGGCCCGCACGAGCGCGGCATTGCACACCTGCGGATCGTGGGCGGGCTTCGTCGCGGGCATGCCTCCCAGCGTACAGGAGTTGCCTGAATACTGAGGAACTACTATTTTCGGAGTAACCGGAATATCCCTAGTAACCACGGAGTTCAGAGCGACATGACCGACACCACCCTTGAGACCACCACCCTCGAGAAGCTGGACAACCGCGGCCGCCAGATCGTCTTCACCGGTGCGCGCACGACCAACACCTTCGCCGACACGCCTGTCACCGATGACGAGCTCGCCGACATCTGGGAGCTCACCCGCTGGACTCCGACGATGGCGAACACCCAGCCGCTGCGGATCGTGTTCGTGCGCACGGCCGAGGGCAAGGAGCGCGTCCTCCCGCACATCGCCGAGGGCAACGTCGAGAAGACCAAGGCCGCCCCGGCGACCGCGATCGTCGCCTACGACAACAACTGGCACGAGGAGATCCCGAACGTCTTCCCGATCCGCCCGGAGATGAAGGACTACTTCGACGCCGACGAGGCCGCCCGCCACGGCGCCGGCGGCTGGTCCGCGGGCCTTCAGGCCGGCGCCTTCATCCTCGCCGTCCGCGCCGCCGGGCTCGCCGCTGGCCCGATCGCGGGCTACGACACCGCGGGCGTCGACAAGGAGTTCTTCCCCGAGGGCGACTGGACCACCAAGATGATCGTCAACATCGGCCACCCGGGCGAGAACCCGTGGTTCGACCGCCTTCCCCGCGTGGAGACCGAGGCCGCGGTGAAGTGGGCCTGACCCGCTGATCTGCTCGTTCGAGGCGCTCGCCTGTCATCACGGCAGGCG
>JALZDD010000535.1 GCA_030862715.1 Actinomycetota bacterium
CCGTCCGAGACCGTCACCCGAGACGGTCCCCCGATGCGCGAGTCATCGTCCTCCGGATAGACGATCTCGTGATCAACGGCTGCCTGCGCCGCAGGCGTCCCCTTGGCGGTGGTCCAGGTGCGTACGAAGTGCTGGCCGTCGTCGTTCCCCCACCCCTCATAGACGATGCCGTCGACACAGGGCGACGTGGCGCCCGGGCCGGTGGGCTCCAAGGTGCTCAGGATGTCCGTGCCGTCGTGCGGATAGGCCGAGGTCAACGCCGCACGGTCCAACTGGCTCTCCGGGATGGACTCGCTGTCGTCCTCGAACGCCTTGGTGTCGGTGCCCCTTCCCGGCGAGAACACGCGCTCACCACACACCGCCGCGGTCGATGTCGCACCGTACGGAGACACCCGCGTCGTCGCCTTGCCGCTCTTCCCGTCGATGTACGTCACGAACGGATCCTTGGACCCGTCCTCGGGGCCGAAACCGACCAACGTCCCCGCCCCGACCTGCACGCGGTACCACTCATGTTGCGTCTCGAGCTCGTTCCCACCACTCGTACGCTCGTTCGCGGTCAGCCCCGTCTCGTCGATCACGTAGTCGTGGCTCCGATCGGACGTGGTGATCCCGTTCTCCGTCCATGAGATCCCGGCGCCCTCGACCTGGTCGAGCTCGACCGCACGCGTCTCCCCCTTCGGAGAGACCAGCACGAGGTAGCTGGAGTCCTCGCCACCCTCCTGGATCCGCATCGCCAGAACCGCGTCCTCGGTCGCGAAGTCCTTCGGAGGCGGGCCGACCTGCCCACACCCGGAGGTCAGAGCCGCCGAGGCCACCGCCATCGCCGCCACACGTCGAGTCAACGCACACATCCCGTCGTCAGTAGATGAGTCAGGAGGCGCCACAGCGGAGACCCCCGAGATTCCGAGCGGGGACACGGTACGCGCCCAGCCCCCGCCGCACCCCACCGCCCCGGCTCGGACTCCCAGCCATCGCGGTTAGGGTGAGTGCGTTCAATCTCGGGAATGGAGTGATCATGAGCCTCGGTGCCGTCGCCGCTCTCCTCATCGGCATCGCGATGCTTGTCCTCCCGGCCTGGCTCGCCTGGTACCTGATCCGCCGCTGGCGCCGCCTCGCGACCTGGTCGCGAGCGCAGGCGACCATCCGCCACGTACGGAAGACGAAGCGCAACTCATCGGCCACAGGGACGAGCACGACCGAGACGTCCTACGAGGCCCGCTACGAATATCGTGACGCTGCCGGTGTCCAGCACATCGGCGAGGTCGACCACCTCCACGGCCCGAAGGTCGGCGAAGTCATCGAGATCATGTACGACCCCGACGACCCGAGCTCGAGCGACACCGTCGCCGGCGGCTCCGTCGTCGGTCGCATCATCAACTACGGCGCGGCCTTCATCGTCCTCGGAGGAGGCGGCATCTTCCTGATCCTCGCCTCCCTCGACCTTCTCTCGCTCTAGCGATCAGGACGGATGCCTCGCAGACTCTGCCCAAGAGTCATCAACGCTTCGCGGCTAGGCCGCCGGCGGCGCCCAGCGAAGCGTCGAGACACATACGTCGAACGCCGTCTTCCAACCCACGAACACCGGGTCAGTGGCCGCCATCTCCACCGGACGCGCGATTGACGCCGTGAACTGCAGGCCGCGGCGGTGATTCGACCCCGGGATCGGGGTCACGTAGACGATCGAGGTCATGACGATGGAGCCGCCTTGGAGCTCCTTCGTCGACTCCCGTTCGAACCGGATGAAACGCTTGTCGCCGAAGAGCGGCTTGGCGTCGTACGTCTGGATCGCATGTGTCACATAACCATCGAGGCTCTCGCCGTTCGGCGCGCGACGGACGGTGGCGAACATGGAACCCGGGATGTAGACGTCGCCGGTCGGCGGCCCGGTGGCCGCGAAGTAGGCGATCACGTTCTGCTGCTTCATGAGCGAGAACGCCTGATCCATCTGCATCCGAAGATGCGCGTGCAGATCGGGCCGGTTGGCAGCCATGCAACGCTGCTTCATCTCGGCGTCGATAGCGTCCCGGTCGGAAGCGTCCGGAACGTGGCGCTCCCATCCATCGAGGAGCTTCAGGTGGAAGTCCGGGTCCTTGTTCGCACCCAGCATCTCCCTCAACGAGCTTGCGCCGTTTCCAGACACCTCAAGCCTTTCCGTCAGCACTTGCAGTCAGAGGACTGCGATCCAGTGCATCAAATTCATCGTAAGAGACGATTGAACGCGAG
>JALZDD010000600.1 GCA_030862715.1 Actinomycetota bacterium
GTCATGTTCATGGCCGGCGCCCCGGCGCACCTCACGCCGCTGATGATCACGCGCAGCTTCGGCGACGAGGTCTGGATGCTGAGCGTCAACGAGCTGTTCTGGAGCGTCGGGATGGTCGTCGGCGGCGCGCTGATGGCCACCTTCGGGCCCAAGGTGAAGCGCCGGGTGCGGCTGATGGTGGCCGCCTCGGTCGGTGTCGGGGTGCTCGTCATCGGGCTGGGCGTCTCGGACGACTTCTGGGTGTTCTCGGTCGCCGGCCTGGTGATCTGCATCCTGTTCCAGACGCTGCTGGTGCCCGCCGCGACGGTCCTGCAGGAGCAGGTCGAGGACTCGATGCGCGGCCGGGTGTTCGGGTTCTACGGGATCGTCATGTCGGTGTCGATGCCGGTCTCGATGATCGTCTTCGGGCCGCTCGCGGACAGGTTCGCGGTGGAGTCGGTCATGGTCCTCGCCGGGTTGCTGCTCCTGGGCTGCCTGGTCGGGATGCTCGCCCTCGGCAGCGCCCGGCGCTCGCTCGCCACCGTGGACGCGGCGGCCTCCTGAGCAACGGTCACGGCGGTCGGAGACAATGACCGCCGTGACCGATTTCGCTTATCCCGTGGGTGCTGTCGTCGAAGGGTGGGAGGCTCGGCCGTGGCCCGAGCCGGTGACCCTCGAGGGCAGCTACGTCCGGGTCGCGCCGCTCTCGTCGACGCAGTACTCGGACCTCTACGCCGCGGTCTGCGGCCCCGACGACGCCGACCTGTGGACCTACCGGCCGATCGCGATGCCGACCTCGCTGCAGGACCTGTGGATGCACCTGGCGGGGCTCGTCGACGCGCCCGACGTCGTGCCGTTCGCGTTCGTCCCGAAGGAGGGGGAGCGGGAGGGCAGGGCGACCGGGGTCGCGGGCTACCACGCGATCAACCCGGCGAACGGGAGCATCGAGGTCGGCGGAGTGCTCTTCGGCTCCGCGCTGGCCCGCACCAGGGCGGCGACCGAGGCGATCCACCTGCTCATGAGCCAC
Source organism: Actinomycetota bacterium (assembly GCA_030862715.1). Next base: position 1,007 of record JALZDD010000600.1, read on the forward strand.
GCCTTCGACACGCTCGGCTACCGGCGCTTCGAGTGGAAGCTCGACAGCCTCAACGAACCGTCCCGGCGGGCCGCGGAGCGGCTGGGGTTCAGCTATGAGGGACGGTTCCGCAACCACATGGTCGTCAAGGGCCGCAACCGCGACACCGACTGGTTCACGGTGACGGCCGAGGAGTGGCCGAAGACTCGGGAGAGGCACGAGCGCTGGCTCGACCCCGCGAACTTCGACGAGGCCGGGCGCCAGCGCAGTCGACTCGGGTCGTAGGCGGCCTACGGCGCGTCCAGCGCCACGATGTGGTGGCGCCCCATCGGCAGCATGAGCGGCTTGGCCGAGACCGGGTCCTGGATGATCGTGCTGCGCATCCCGAAGACGTCCCGCACGAGCTCGGGCACCAGGACCTCATGAGGCCGGCCCGCGGAGTGCAGGCGGCCGTCGTGCAGCGCGATGAGATGGTCGGCGTAGCGTGCCGCGAGGTTGAGATCGTGCAGCACCATCACGATCGTGGTGCCGGCGTCGCGGTTGAGGTCGGTCAGCAGATCGAGCACCTCGACCTGGTGGCTGATGTCGAGGAAGGTGGTGGGCTCGTCGAGGAGCAGCACCTCGGTCTCCTGCGCGAGCGCCATCGCGATCCAGACCCGTTGCCGCTGCCCGCCGGACAGCTCATCGACGGTGCGCCCCATCAGCTCGATGGTGTCCGTGGCCCGAAGCGCAGCGGTCACGGCGCGGTCGTCGGCCTCCGACCATCGCGCCAGAACTCGCTGGTGCGGGTGGCGTCCGCGGCCCACCAGCTCGCCGACGGTGATTCCCTCCGGCGCGATCGGCGACTGCGGCAGCAGACCCATCCGGCGGGCAAGTTGCTTGGCCGGTGTCGCGTGAACCTCCTTGCCGTCCAGGAGCACGCGGCCGGTCCGAGGCGGCAACAGCCGCGTCATCGAGCGAAGCAGCGTCGACTTGCCGCACGCGTTCGGACCGACGATGGCGGTGACCTCGCCCGGGGCGATGACGAGATCCAGATCGTGTACGACCTCCCGGTCGCCGTAGCCAAGGGTCAGCTTCTCGATCTCCAGGCGCGGCGGGCCGTCGGGCTGTTCAGCGGGCTGGTTGGTGGTCACAGAGTGCCTCCGACTCGGTTGACACGGACGATGAGGTAGAGGAGATACGGGGCGCCGAGGATGCCGGTCACAACGCCGACCGGCAGCCGGGTCCCGAAGGCGTACTGGCCCGCGAAGTCGGCGACGAGGGTGAGCAGCGCGCCGACCAGGGCCGCCGGAACCAGGAGGGAGCCCCGGGAGCCGACCACCCGGGCGGCGATGGGCCCGGACAGGAGAGCGAGGAACGCGATCGGTCCGGACGCAGCCGTCGCGACGCACACGAGTCCGACCGCGGCGACGATCGTGAGCAGCCGCGTACGTTCGATGCGTACGCCGAGCGCGGAGGCCGCGTCGTCGCCGAGCTGTGCGGCAGCGAGGGCACGGGTCTGGAGGAGCACGGCGCTGCCCAGCACGGCGACCGCTGTGAGGACCACGAGGACGTCGCGCCACAGTGCTCCGTTCAGGCTGCCGGTGAGCCAGCGCAGCGCCTCGGCGAGCTGGAAGTTGGTCGCGCGCTCGAGCTGCCAGGCGATGACGCTCTGCATCATCGCGGCCACGCCGATGCCGATGAGGATCAAGCGTGTGCCGGCCGCCGTGCCGCGCCGATAGGCCAGCAGGTAGATGGTGAGCGCCACGCCCACCCCCGCCGCGACCGCGACCCACGAGACCACGAGGCCGCCGAGCGAGAAGCTCACGATGGCGACGGCCGCAGCCGCGCTCGCGCCCTCGGTCACACCGATGACGTCGGGGCTCGCGAGCGGATTGCGGAGCAGGGTCTGGAAGGTGACGCCCGCCAAGCCGAAGGCGATGCCCACCAGCAACGCGAGGGTGGCTCGGGGCAACCGCAGCCGTCCGACGATGAACTCGGCACCGCCGGCGTCATCGCCGAACACGACACCGGCCACCTCGGCGAGTCCGTAGGTGGTCGACCCGAGCATCAGACTGCCGAGGTACGCGGCGGCCACGAGCGAGGCCAGGAGGGCGATCAGCTGGCGACGCCTGCGTTCGCGGCTCCGGCGTGCCGCGACGACCTGACGCAGGTCGGCGTCGGCGTCGGACCCGATGACGTACGGAGACAGGCTCACAGCTCACGCACCTTGGCCTGGCGCACGACCGCGATGAGGACCGGCGCACCGACGAGGGCGGTGATGATCCCGACGTCCACCTCGGTCGGAGGAGCGACGACGCGTCCGAGGACGTCCGCGACCAGCAGCAGCACCGCGCCGCCCATCATGCTGAAGGGCAGCAGCCAGCGGTGGTCGGTCCCGATCAGGAGCCGGCCGAGGTGCGGTACGACCAGCCCGACGAACGCGATCGGGCCGGTGATCGCGGTGGTGGCTCCGGCGAGCGTGACGGCGCCGGCGGCGGCCAGCAGCCGGGTCCGGTTCACGTGCTCGCCCAGGCCGGAGGCGAGGTCGTCGCCGAGGCCGAGCATGTTGAGGCCGCGTACGCACCACAGGCACAGGAGGGCGCCGACGAGGAGGAACGGCGCGACCAGCCACAGCTTGTCGTCGGTGGCTCCGCCGACGCCGCCGACCTGCCACGAGACCACGTTCTCCGAGATGTCGGGTCGCGGCAGGACGACCGCGGTGACGAACGACGACAGCGCGGCCGCGGTGGCGGCGCCGGCGAGGGTGAGCTTGAGCGGCGTGGCGCCGCCGCGGCCCAGTGACCCGACCGTCCACACGAACGCTGATGCGAGGGCTGCGCCGAGGATGGCCACCCAGATGTAGCTGATCGGGGAGACCAGACCGAACCAGGCGATGCCGCTGACGACGGCCAGCGAGGCGCCGGTGTTGACCCCCAGGATGCCGGGGTCAGCCAGGGGGTTGCGAGTGATGCCCTGCAGCACCAGACCCGACACCGCCAGCGCGGCGCCGGCGACGGCGGCCAGCACCGTACGTGGCACGCGCTTGGCGACCGCGGCCTGCGCGAATCCCTCCGCCTGGCCGGAGATCCCGGCCCAGATGTCGGTCCAGGACACCTCGCGCGAGCCCATGATGATGGAGGTGGCCGAGGCCGCCAGCACGGCCGCGGCGAGAACGAGCAGCGCCAGGCTCCGCGTCCGCCGGGTGCCCCGCAGCTGGGCTGCGGGGTCGGCGGGCGCGGAGTCGTGACGGTCGGTCAGAGACGTCGTCATCTCACTTGGTGGTGTACGCAGCTGCGTCGGCCAGCAGGCCGACATAGTCCTCCGCCAGAGCCGACACCGACAGTGCGGTCGGGTTGGCCGCCGTGCCCATGGCCTCGGCGCCGTCGAGGGTGACGATCGCCTTGTTCTTCACCGCGGGCAGCTGGGAGAGCACGGGGTCACCCTCGAGCGCATCGATGAGCTCCTGACCGCCGTAGGTGATGATGACGTCGACGTCGGCGAGCTCCTCGGCCCGCTCGGCGCTGATCGAGCCGGAGTAGTCGGCGCTGTCGCCCGTGGCCTTGACGATGCTCGGGGCGATCTCCATGCCGATGTCGGTGAGGTACTTCGACCGGGTGTCGGCGGCGCTGTAGAAGTTGACCTCGCTCAGGTCGGCCGGGTCGACGTGGGTCATGAACATGCCGGTCGTGCCCTCGAGCTCGGGCCGCGTCGCCGCGGCATCGGCGATGGTCTTCTCGAGGTCCTCGACCAGGTCCTTGCCCTCGGCCTCCATGCCGAGGCCCCTGGCGTTCTGGACGATGGAGTCGCGCCACTCGGTCGCCCACGGGTCGTCCGGGTAGGCGACCACCGGGGCGATCTCGCTGAGGGTCTTGTAGTCATCCTTGGTCAGGCCCGAGTAGCCGGCGAGGATGACGTCGGGATCCGTGCCTGCGACGGCCTCGAAGTCGTAGCCATCGGTCTCGTCGAACAGCACAGGCGTCTCCGCGCCGAGCTCCGTCAGCTTGTCCTCGGTCCACTGCTGGACGCCGTCGCCGTCGTCGTCGCCCCAGGTCATCTTCGACATGCCCACGGGCACGACGCCGAGCGCGAGCGGGACCTCCTGGTTGGCGAAGTCGACGGTGGCCACCCGCTCGGGCTTCTCCTCGATGACGGTCTCGCCGAACGCGTGCTGAACGGTGACGGGCTTCCAGCCCTCGCCAGCGGCGCTCGTCGAGGAGTCTTCGGCGTCAGATCCACACGCTGCCAAGCCTGCCGCGACCGCGATCAGTGCGACGGGCACTGCCGCCTTCCGTGCGATGAACATCTCGTCCCGCTTTCTGTAATTAGGTAAGGCGTACCTTACTAGACTCCTTTACTCTACGCGGGATTGCGTACCCGTTCTCCGCTCCTGAGCCGATGTGCCGGTGGCCGGAGCGCAGCAGTCTGGGGGCATCGAGAAGCCCAACAGATTGGACACGAGCAATGAGCATCAACGAGACGGTGGCAACCCTCGCCGTGACCGGCGACAACTGGGGCCCCTGGCGCGAGAGCGGACCGTGGCACGACGGGGGAGGCCCGCCGGCGTTCTGGCCGATCTTCCCGATCCTATGGTTCCTGGTGATCGCGGCGATCATCACCGCGGTCGTCCTCTTCAACCGCAAGCGGGTGGCCGAGGGGCCGCGGCGCGCGGGCGAGGCCAGGCTGGCCGAGAGGTACGCCGCGGGCGAGATCGACGAGAACGAGTACCGCGCTCGCCGTGACGTCCTGCGCGAGAAGCCGGCCAAGCCGGACGGGACGAAGAAGGGCTGAATCCGCCGCTGGTCCGTGGCAGGGTGACTGTCATGGACCAGCGCATCAGCTTCATCACAGTGGCCGTCGCCGACGTGGCGGCGAGCCGGTCGTTCTATGTCGACGGCCTCGGCTGGACCCCCGAGATGGAAGCGGACGGCGTGCTCATGATCCGCGTCGGTGAGCACGTCATCCTCTCGCTGTGGGACCGGGGCGAGTTCGAGGAGGAGGTCGGCAAGATCGCCGTCGCCGACGGCGTCGCGCCGTTCACCCTCGCCCACAACGTCGCCACCCGCGAGGAGGTCGACAGCGTCCTGGAGCTCGCCCGGTCGCTCGGGCAGGAGGCATCGGCCGCCGAGGAGCGGGTCTGGGGCGGCTACACCGGCTACTTCGCCGACCCCGACGGCGTGCGCTGGGAGATCGCCTACAACCCCGGCCCGGTGGGGCAGACGGTGCTGCCCTGAGGTGGAGGAACCTCAGCCCGCGAACCCGGGCAGGTGCTCCTCGAGGATCGACCGGAACGGCGCCTCCGCGTTGAGCTGCGCCAGCACGCCGAGGCCACCGAGCCAGACCCGGTGGATGAGCAGGTAGGACGGCGGCAGGTTGAGCTTGAGGCCAACCGTGTAGGCGGGATCCTTGGGGTCGTTGATCCGCTTGAACTCCTCACGCATCCACTCCCGGGTGAACCGGAAGCGCTCCTCCAGCGCCGGGGTCACCCACGGCGCCAGGTAGTCGAGCACGTGCTGCGGTTCGACCTTGATGCCCTCGCGGATGAAGCCCACGTCGCGCAGGCCCGCGACCAGTGCGTCCGCGTCGCCGGTCGCGGCGATCCGGATCAGCCGGCCCATCGGCTCGGGGAAGCCCCGCTCCGGGAGCCGGGCGGCGAGGCCGAAGTCGAGCACGGCCATGCGGCCGTCGGGAAGGACCCGGAAGTTGCCCGGGTGCGGGTCGGCGTGCAGCATCCCGGTCAGCTCGGGCGCGGAGAACCAGAACCTGGCGAGCAGCTCGCCGTAGTGGTCGCGCTCCTCGGGAGTGCCCTCGGCGATCACCTTCGCGATCGAGCCCTCCGACTCCACCCACTCGGTGACGAGCACCGAGGGTCCCACCGCGACGACATCGGGTACGTCGATGAGCGGATGGGACGCATAGGCCTCGGCGAAGACGTGCTGGGCCTCGGCCTCCTTCGGGTAGTCGAGCTCCTCGACGACCCGCTCCTGCAGCTCGGCGACCAGTGCCTTGACGTCCATCCCGGGCACGACCGCGTTGCCGATCGCCGCGACCCGGCCGATCTGGCGCAGGTCGGCGCGCAGAGCCTCGTCGGCGCCCGGGTACTGCACCTTCACCGCGACCTCGCGGCCGTCGGCCCACCTGCCCCGGTGGACCTGCCCGATCGAGGCCGAGGCGGCCGGCTCGTCGGAGAGCTCGACCAGCTGCTCGGACCAGCCAGTGCCGAGGTCGCGGGCCAGCAGGCCGCGTACGATCCCGGTAGGCATCGGGGGAGCGGAGTCCTGGAGCCGGGTGAGCTGGGCGCGGTAGTGGGCCGCCTGCGACTCCGGCAGCGCCGCCTCCATCACCGAGAGCATCTGCCCGAACTTCATCGCGCCACCCTTGAGCTCGCCCAGGGTGCGGAACAGCTGGTCGGCCGTACGCTGATGCACATCGGCCAGCACCGCCTCAGCGGGCTTGCCTCCGATCCGTTTTCCTAGCCCGAGCGCCTTGCGCCCGGCGTACCCCATCGGCAGTGCGGCCAGCTTCGCCGTCCGTGTCGCCGCTCGCCGCGGCAGACCTTTCGACGACCCCTCCGCCTCATTCATGACGCCAGTGTGCCTGTCGGCTGCAACTTGCGCACCGGGAAGTAGCCTTCCCGCATGACCTCTGAGCCGACGATCGTGACCCCGCTCGACCCCGCCCGGGAGGACCCGTTCGGCTGGCTGGAGGAGGTCGACGGGGTCGAGGCGCTGGCGTGGGTGCGGGCCCGCAACGAGGAGGCGCACGCGAGCGTCGGTGCCGATCCCGTCTTCGCCAAGATCGAGGCGCAGATCCTCGAGGTGCTCGACTCCGACAACCGAGTGCCCGAGGTCTCGCGCCTCGGTGAGCATCTCTACAACTTCTGGCGCGACGCCGACCACGAGCGCGGCATCTGGCGACGCACCACGCCGGATTCCTACCGCACCGACGATCCCGAGTGGGAGATCCTGCTCGACCTCGACGCGCTCGCCGAGGAGGAGGGCGAGAGCTGGGTCTGGCACGGCGCCTCGGTACTCCGGCCCGAGCCCGGCGAGCCGTGGCGCAAGGTTCTCGTCGACCTCTCCCCGGGCGGCTCGGACGCCGACGTGACCAGGGAGTTCGACCTGGTCGAGAAGGCGTTCGTACGCCCTGAGGACGGTGGCTTCACCCGGGCCGTCGAGCAGGGCGGTGCCAAGGGCGCGCTCTCCTGGTGCGGCCCCGACGCGGTCTACGTCTTCACCGACTTCGGTCCGGGATCGCTCACGCCGAGCGGCTACCCACGCATCGTGAAGCTGTGGCACCGCGGCACCGCGTTCGAGGACGCGGCGGTGGTCTACGAAGGCACCGACGAGGACATGTACATCTCCGCCCGCCGCATCCACACCCCGGGCTTCGAGCGCGACCTGGTCAGCCGCTCGATCGCGTTCTACAAGTCCGAGACGTACGTCGCCACCGACCCCGGCACCCCCGGGCAGACGCTCACCAAGCTCGACATCCCCGACTCCGCCGAGGCCGGCTTCCACCGCGAGTGGCTGGTCATCGAGCTCCGCGACGAGTGGACCGTCGCCGGCACGACGTACGCCGCCGGCTCGCTGCTCGCGACCGACGCGGAGCGGTTCCTTGCCGGTGAGCGCGACCTCACCGTGCTCTTCGAGCCGACCGCGAAGACCTCGCTCGCCGGGGCGACCTGGACCCGCAACCACCTCGTCCTCAACGTGTTCGAGGACGTCAAGAACCGGCTGTACACATTGACGCCTCCGGCGTCGGGACGTGCACGAGAAGCAGGTGGGCGCGATGGGTGGACGCGCTCCGACTTCCCCGCGACCGACCCGGTGGCCGCGGTCGGCACCCGTGCCGTCGACGCGGTCGAGTCCGACGAGGTCTGGGTCGTCACCAGCGGCTACCTGACCCCCGCGACGTACGGACTGACCGAGATCGGGGCGGAGACGATCGAGCCGATCAAGGCGGCTCCGGCCTGGTTCGACACCAACGGGCTCCGCGCTGAGCAGCGCTTCGCCACCTCGGCCGACGGCACCCGGATTCCCTACTTCATCGTCGGCTCCGAGGCCGCCCTCGCCGGCAGTGACGGTCCGGCTCCCACACTGCTCTACGGCTACGGCGGCTTCGAGATCCCGATGACGCCGGGCTACTCCGCGGGCGTCGGCCGGTCCTGGCTCAGCGAGGGCGGCGTCTACGTCGTCGCCAACATCCGCGGGGGAGGGGAGTACGGCCCGGCCTGGCATCAGGCGGCGCTGAAGGAGAACCGGCACAAGGCGTACGAGGACTTCGCCGCGGTCGCCCGCCATCTCGTCGAGACCGGCGTGACGGATGCGAGCCATCTCGGGATCCAGGGCGGCTCCAACGGCGGGCTGCTGACCGGCAACATGCTCGCCCTCTATCCCGAGCTCTTCGGCGCCGTCGTGATCCAGGTGCCGCTGCTGGACATGAAACGCTACTCGCATCTCCTCGCTGGGGCGAGCTGGATGGCCGAGTACGGCGACCCGGACGTGCCGGAGGAGTGGGAGTACATCCGGACCTTCTCGCCCTACCACCTGCTCGACGGCGCCAAGACCTACCCGCCCGTCCTGCTCACCACCTCCACCAAGGACGACCGCGTCCACCCCGGCCACGCCCGCAAGATGGCCGCGCTCCTGGCCGCGACCGGCAAGGACGTCACCTACTACGAGAACATCGAAGGCGGCCACGGCGGCGCCGCCAACAACGCCCAGTCGGCCCACCTCTCCGCCTTCGCCTGGACCTTCCTGCGCGAGCGCCTGGGGATGGACTGAGATCAGGCCGAGGGGTCGAAAGGCTCCAGGACCACGACCGGCGTCGGGTGGGAGCGGCGGGCGGCGAAGTCGTCGAGCTCGCCCCAGCCGTCGTCGACTTCTGCGAGCAGTTCCCAGAGCCGGTCGCGCTCGGCGCCGACCGCCTCGCGCGCACGCACCTGGTGTACGCCGCCCTCGACCGTCTCCACGCGCGCCTCGGGGTGAGCCTGCAGGTTGAGCCACCACGCCGGGGCGGGCTCGGCCCAGCCGTTCATGGCGAGCGTGGCGTAGCCGGACCCGTCGGGGATGTAGGACACGATGACCGAACGCTCCTGTCCGGTGCGGCGCCCGACCGTAGTCAGCCGGAGCATGCCGGCCCGGCCGGCGCGTGGGCGGCGCAGGAAGCGGGCTCCGCCCGCGGCGTACAGCCGGCGGTGGAACCACCACGCGGCGCGGATGAACCAGCGCGGCGGCAGCCACCCGGATCTGTGCTTCTCATCGGTCGACATCGTTGCCTCCACTGGGCAGTCAGACCCGAGATCCACTTGTCCGGCCAGCGTATCGATCGCCGCGGACCGGTCGCCTCGGTGAGAACCCTGAGATACGCCCCAGCCGAACGACTGACAGATACTGGGACGGTGATCTCAGATCATGGGACGCGCGATAGGGTGAGGTGACACGGCGCGACACATGGGGTTAACGTGTGGGCATGCTGAACAGCATTCTCGTAC
>JALZDD010000563.1 GCA_030862715.1 Actinomycetota bacterium
GCTCGTCGGCTCGGGTCTCGGGATCGTTGCTGAGCCGGTGCAGCTCGGCACGCAGCTCCGCGACCTCCTCGGGAGTGACGAGATCAGGGATGGTCAGGTAACCGCGCTCGTCGTAGGAGTCGAGCGCCTGCTGGTCCATCGGCCCGTCGGCCGCAGTGCCCCAGACGACCTGGTCCTGGCGGGGGAGCGTGGAGAAGCCCTCTTCGAGACGGGTGGGGTACACGTCCTCGACGTGTTCGATTGCAGCGGTCATGCAGTTACCTCCTCGGTCAGGAGCGGGTAGACGCCGTTCTCGTCGTGCACCTCGCGGCCGGTGACCGGCGGGTTGAAGGTGCAGATCAGGCGCAGGTCGGTCGTGGCGGTGACGGTGTGTTTGTCGTGCTTGTCGAGCAGGTAGCACATCCCGTCGCGGATCTCGTACGTCTCTCCGGTCTCGCGGTCGAGGAGCTCGCCCTCACCGCCGACGCAGTAGACGCACTCGATGTGGTTGGCGTACCAGAACTCGTTCGTCGTCCCCGCGGGGATGTTGGTCTCGTGGAAGGAGAAGCCGACGCCCTCGCGGGCCAGCACGATCCGGCGGCTACGCCAGGTGCCGTGCTCGGACTCGACGCGTACGTCTCGGTCCGTGTCGTCGAGGTCTTCCAGATAGGTGACGCGCATGTTCTCTCGTTTCAGCTGGCGGGGGAGGTCAGGCCGGGACACCGTCGCCGAGGACGGACGCGGTGGCCTCCTCGACGATGGCGAGACCGCGGGCGAGCTCCTCGGAGGTGATGGTCAGCGGCGGCATCGTCTTGAGCACCTCGTCCTCGGGACCGGAGGTCTCGACCAGCAGACCCCGCTCGTACGCCGCTGTCGCGATCTTTCCGGCCGCGCTGACGTCCGGGAAGGCGATGCCGGTCAGGAGACCGCGTCCGCGGACGGTCGCACCCTCGTAACGCTCGGCGATCTTCGTCAGCCCCTCACGCAGCTCGGCGGCCTTCGCCTGGACGTCCTTCTGGAAGGAGTCATCGGCCCAGTACGTCTCCAACGCGGCCCGGCCGGTGACGAATGCGAGGTTGTGACCGCGGAAGGTGCCGTTGTGCTCGCCGGGCTCGAACTGGTCCAGGTCAGGCCGGATCAGGGTCAGCGCCATCGGCAGGCCGAAGCCGGAGATGGACTTCGACAGGCAGACGATGTCGGGGGAGAACCCGGCCTCCTCGAAGCTGAAGAAGGTGCCGGTACGCCCGCAGCCGGCCTGCACGTCGTCGACGATCAGGATGATGTCGTACTCGCGGCACAGGTCCGAGAGCGCCTTGAGCCACTCCAGCCGGGCGGCGTTGAGGCCGCCCTCGCCCTGGACGGACTCCACGATGATCGCGGCCGGCTTGTCGACTCCGGAGCCGCTGTCCTGGAGCACCCGCTCCAGCCACATGAAGTCGTCGACGGCACCGTTGAAGTAGTCGTCGTACGGGATCTTCGAGCTGTTGGTCAGTGGGATGCCTGCGCCCTTGCGCTTCATCGAGTTGCCGGTCACGGCCAGCGAACCGAGCGTCATCCCGTGGAACGCGTTGGTGAAGGACAGCACGTGCTGGCGTCCGGTCACCTTGCGGGCCAGCTTGAGAGCGGCCTCGACGGAGTTGGTCCCGGTCGGACCGGGGAACATCACCTTGTAGTCGAGGTTGCGCGGCTCGAGGATCAGGTCCGAGAAGGCCTGCAGGAAGTCCCGCTTCGCGCTGGTGTGCATGTCCAGCGAGTGCAGGATGCGGCCCTCGCGCAGGTAGTCGAGCAGCGGATCCAGCAGCGCGGGGTTGTTGTGCCCGTAGTTGAGCGCGCCGGCTCCGGCGAAGAAGTCCAGGTACTGGGTCCCGTCCTCGCCGGTGACGGTCGCGCCTTGGGAGTGGGTCATCACAGCGGGCCAGCTGCGGCAGTAGCTGCGGACCTGCGACTCGAGGGAGTCGAAGATCGCGGTGTCGCCATCGGTCCGGGGAGTCTCGGCAGTGGCGGGTTCGGTGGTCGTCGTCATGGACATGACACCTCCGTGATCGGGTCGTGCGGGTGGGAACGGGCCGATGCGGAACAACAGCTCCGCGTCGTGCCCGTCGGGGAACATCTCGGCTTCGAAGAGCGGCGTGCGCTCGATCGGCGCGCCGCGTGCGTTCGCGAACGAGGTGAACAGGGCGATGGAGGCGCTGTTGTCCGCGGTGATGGTCGTCTCCAGGTGGCGTATGGCCTGGTCGACGGTGAGACGGTCGACGAGCTCGTCGAGCATGCGGCGGGCCAGGCCCTGGCCGCGGTGCGGCTCGTCGACGGCGACCTGCCAGATCATCAGGGTCGCCGGCTCGTCCGGGCGGAGGTAGCCGGTGACGAATCCTCCTGGATCGTCATCGACGGTCGCGATGAGCGACGTCTCTGCGAAGTCGCGCGCCCACAGCAGGTAGGCATACGAGGCATTGACGTCGAGTACCCGAGATTTCGTTGCCATCCGCCACAGGTGCTGACCGTCCTCGAGGTCCGGTGAGCGGAAGTCGACTCGGGAAGCCGACTTCAGGCGGGGCACGCTGCCAGTCGAATTGCGATGTGGCATCGCCCCAGGACGCTAACAGCCTTGCGGCAGGCATGCCCGGATCGCGTCCGCACTCCGATATGCGGGCGGACGAATGGCGCGTCGGTCAGCTCACGCAGACGTACGCCGCACCAGCTCGGGCGCGAAGACGACGCGCCGCGGGATGGTGGTGGTGCCGTCGAGCTGGGCGAGAAGGAGCCGGGCGGCCTCCTCGGCCATGTCGCCAATCGGGTTCTTGACCGTGGTGAGCGGGGGAGTGGTGCGTTCGGCGATGCCGAGATCGTCGTAGCCGACGACCGCGATGTCGTCGGGGACACGGCGGCCGGCCCGGTCGAGGGTGCGGAGCGCGCCCGCGGCCATCAGGTCGGAGGCGACCATGAGGCCGTCGATGTCGGGATGGTTGCCCAGCAGGATCTCGCAGGCGGCCTCGCCGCCGCCCTCGGTGAAGTCGCCCTCGACGACCGCGTCGGCGGCCAGACCGGCAGCGTCGAGGGCGGCCCGCCAGCCGGCGACCCGGTCGGCGCCCGCGCTCATGTCGGCGGGACCGGTGATGGTGCCGATGCGGCGGCAGCCGCGGTCGATGAGCACCTGGGTGACCTCGCGGGCGCCGGCGAAGTTGTCGGTGTCGGCGTAGGAGACCCGGTGGGCGCCGGTCCACGGGCGGCCGACGAAGGCCGCCGGCAGACCGAGGTCGGCGACATGGTCGGCGAGCAGGTCGCTGCGGTGCGAGGAGACGACGATGGCGCCGTCGATGTGACCACCGCGCAGGTAGCGCAGCATCCGGTCCTCCTCCTCGCCCGGACGCGCGATCAGCAGGACCACCTGCAGGTCGCGAGACGAGAGAGCCCGGGTGACGATGCGCAGCGTACGGGCGAAGAACGGGTCGGCGAAGACCCGCTCGTCGGCCTCGGGGATGACCATGGCGACCGAGTCGGTACGCCGAGTCACCAGCGAGCGCGCCGCCGGGTTGGGGGTGTAGCCGAGCGTCCGGACGGCCTCGGCGACGGCCTCGGAGGCTTTCGCCGAGACGCGCGAGCCGCCGTTGATCGCGCGCGACGCGGTCGCCCGGCTGACACCAGCCAACCGGGCGACCTCGTCAAGGGTGGGCATGTTCACGCGCGCGCCGGCACCCGGTTGTTCGCCGCGACATCGGCGAACCAGAGTCCGCTGTCCTTCGGTGTGCGCACCTGGGTCTCGAAGTCCACGTGCACGATCCCGAACCGGTGTGCGTAGCCGTAGCTCCACTCGAAGTTGTCGAGCATGGACCAGGCGAAGTAGCCGCGTACGTCCGCACCCTGCTCCATCGCATCGAGGGTCGCGCGCAGGTGCGAGTCGATGTAGTCGAGTCGGGCGGTGTCGTGCACGGCGCCATCCTCCACCACATCATCGTAGTAAGCCCCGTTCTCGGTGATGTAGATGGGCGGGGCACCGTACTCACCGCTGAGCCGGGTCAGCAGCCGGGTCAGCCAGACCGAGTCGATCTCCCAGTCGCGGGCGGTCGTGGCGCGACCGGTGCGCGGGGTGACGAACTCGGCACCGGGGTAGGGGTTCCCCCGCGGCAGGTCTGAGTGCACCAGCCGGCTGCCCAGCACCTGGTCGGGGTCGATCTCGAACGGCTCCGCCGCGATGGCGTTGCCGAAGTAGAAGTTGACCCCGAGCACGTCGAGCGGCGCGGAGATGACCTCCAGGTCGCCCTCGAGCACCCAGTCCTGCCACGGACGGCCCTGGAAGGTCAGGCCCTCGGTGTCCGCGGCCAGGTCGTCGGCGTACTTGCCCCGGAACAGCGGGTCGAGGAAGACCCGGTTGTGCAGACCATCGATCCGCCGGGTCATGTCGACGTCCTCGGGACGGTCGGCGTCGTAGGGGTCGACGACCGTCGGGTTGAGGGTGATGCCGAGGGACTTCCCGTTCTCCGGCGTCGCGCCGCGGGCGCGCAGCTCGTTGATCACGAGGCCGTGCCCGAGCATGAGGTGGTGGGCCGCGACGATGCCGGCCACACCCTCCTGGCGACCCGGTGCGTGCTGGCCACCGGAGTAGCCGAGGAACGCCGAGCACCAGGGCTCGTTCAGCGTCGTCCAGTTGTCGACGCGGTCGGAGAGCGCGTCGTAGACGGTCGTGGAGTACTCCACGAACCGGTAGGCGGTGTCACGGCTGGTCCAGCCGCCCTGGTCCTCCAGCGCCTGCGGCAGGTCCCAGTGGTAGAGCGTGATCCATGGCGCGATCTCGGCCTCGAGCAGCTCGTCGACGAGACGGCTGTAGAAGTCGAGCCCTGCCTGGTTGACCTTCCCGCCATCGGGCCGGATCCGCGGCCACGCCGTCGAGAACCTGTACGACGCCAGGTTGAGGCGCTTCATCAGCGCGACGTCCTCGGGCACCCGGTGGTAGTGGTCGCAGGCCACCTCGCCGGTGTCGCCGTTGAGGATCGCCCCCGGAACCTTGGTGAAGGTGTCCCAGTTGCTGGGCGTACGTCCGTCCTCGTCGATGGCTCCCTCGATCTGGTAGGAAGCCGTCGCCGCGCCCCAGAGGAAGTCCTGGGGGAACGTACGTTCGGCGTGGGCTGGGTTTGTCGAGAGATTCATCCCTTGACGGCTCCTTGCATGATGCCGGACACCAGGTGGCGGCCGGTGGCGATGAACAACAGAAGTAGGGGCACGGTCGCGAGGATCGTTCCGGCCTGGACCAGGGCCATGTCGGCATGTCCCTGACCGGGTGCCACCTTGAGCGCGTCGAGCGCGGTCTGCAGGGTCTGGACGTCGGACCCCTGCAGCACGATCAGCGGCCACATGAAGTCGGTCCACACCTGCATGAAGGTGAACAGGCCGAGGATCGCCATCGCCGGCCTCGCTGCTGGGATGGCGACGGTCCAGAACGTACGGATCATGGACGCGCCGTCGACGCGGGCCGCGTCGATGAGCTCGTCGGGGATCGCGTCGACGAGGTACTGCCTCATGAAGAAGACACCGAACGCTGTCACCACCCACGGCAGGATCACGGCGGCGTGGGTGCCGGTCAGGCCGAGGTTGGAGAACTGCTTGAGCATCGGCACCAGGGCGAGCTGGGTCGGCACCGCCAGGGTCGCGACGACGAAGATCATCCCCACGTTGGAACCGCGGAAGCGGAGCTTGGCGAAGGAGTAGCCGGCCAGGGTCGAGAAGAGCACGACCGAGGCCGCCGAGATCCCGGAGATGATGATCGAGTTGAGTAGCGCCGACCAGAAGTCGATCCGGTCGAAGACCCTGGCGGCGTTCTCGAAGAAGTGCCCTCCCGGGACCAACGGCGGAGGCGCCTGGATCGCCCGTTGCCGGGTGACCGAGCCGATCACGAACGACCAGTACAGCGGGAACGCCGACCCCAGCAGGAAGGCCGCCAGCAGCCCGTAGACAAGGAATCCTGGACGTCTACTCATGCGAGGTTCCTCCGTTGTACGGCCCGGGTGATCAGGAAGTTGACCAGGGCGATCCCCACGATGATCAGGAACAGCACCCAGGCGGCGGCGGCCGCACGTGGATACGGGTTGGTCGTGGTCTGGGCGGTGTTGAAGACGTACATCGTCAAGGTCGTGTATTGGAAGTCGGAGCCGCCCTGGAAGCGCAGGTTGGTGTCGAAGATCCGGGGCTCGGTGAAGATCTGCAGGCCACCGATGGTCGAGGTGACGATGACGAAGATCATCGTCGGCCGGATCGAGGGCAGCGTGACGTGGAAGAACTGCTTCACCTTGGAGGCGCCGTCGATCTCGGCCGCCTCGTAGAGATCCCGCGGGATCGCCTGCATGGCGGCGAGGATGATCAGCGCGTTGTAGCCCGTCCAGCGCCAGTTGACCATGGTCGCGATCGCGGTCCAGCTCGCGAACCGGTCGGCGTGCCACGGCACCTTGTCGAAGCCGAAGCCGTCGAGCGTCTGGTTGATCAGGCCCGTGCCGTCGGCGAAGATCGCGCCGAAGATCATCGCGGACGCCGCAGGAGCGACCACGAAGGGCAGCAGGATGCTCATCCGCCACAGGGTGCGGCCCCGGAGCCGGGTGTCGAGCAGGGCGGCGAGGATCGTCGCCACGATGATCTGCGGCACCGAGGAGAGCAGGAAGATCCCGATGGTGTTCCAGAAGGCCTTGCGGAAGACCGAGTCACCGAGGACGTGGGCGTAGTTGTCCCAGCCGACCCATGGACCGACCTCGGACCCGTAGGCGGGCCAGGAGAAGAAGGACAGGTAGCCGGTGTAGAGCATCGGGTAGAGCCCGATGAGGAGGAACACGAGGAAGAACGGCGTGACGTACAGGTAGGGCGAGAACTTGAAGTCCCACCGGGAGAGCCGGTTACGCCACGCCTGGCGGCGGGGTGCTGCCCCGGTCGAGGGCGCCGGGGTGGCGTTCTCGACCGGGGCAGAGGTGGTGGTCGGCATGGATCAGGACATTCCTTCGACGCCCTCGACGAAGGTCGCCCACGACTTGTCGGGGTCGGTGCCCTCGTCCACACGTCGGATCGCCTGCTGGAAGAGGCCCAGGATGTCGGAGTACTTGTCGCCCTTGAAGGGGACAGCCGCCGGCACGGCCTCGGCGCGGTTGGCGAGGATCTGCGAGGTGGGGGCGTTGTTGAAGTAGGGGTCCGTGGCATTCTCCTCGGCCAGGACCGTCTGCGCCTCGAGGTTGGCTGGGAAGTTGCCGGCCACCTTCGACGCGGCCACCTGGGACTCGGCGTTGGTCAGGTAGTTGGCGAACTCCTTCGCCTCCTCCTGGTGCTCGGACTGCGCCGGGACGGCGAGGTAGGAGCCACCCCAGTTGCCGCCGCCGCCCGGGAAGGCGTCGACGATGTCCCAGCCCTTCACGTCAGGCGCGGAGTCCTTGATGTTGGCGAACATCCAGCCGGGGCAGGGGATGGTGGCGAAGCCGTCGTTGGTGAAGTTGGCCATCCAGTCCTCGCCCCACTGCTCGACCTTCGTCGACTGGGTGGGGGCGTACTGCGCGACCGTGTCGTAGACCTCCCGGAGCTCCGGGTTGTCGACGTCGATCTTCTGGTCCTTGGTCTGGAAGGGGTACTCGACCTGGTTGAGCATCGCCTGGGCGATCGCGCCGCTGGAGTCGTACCAGGCCGTCTTCGGCATCTTCTTCTTGAACTGATCACCGGTGGCGAAGTAGGTGTCCCAGTCCTTGAAGAGCTCCTTCACGGCCTCGCGGTCGCTCGGGAGGCCGGCCTTCTCGAAGAGGTCGGCGCGGTAGCAGAACGCCTCGGGGCCGGCGTCGGTCGGATAGCCGATCTGCTTGCCGTCGGCGGTCTGGCCCTCGAGGTACTTCGACTCCATCCAGCGGTCGTCGAGCTCCTTGTCGGTGAGGTCGACGAACTGCTCGGAGGCGCCCTCGGCGACGAGCGCGGGCATCATGTCGCCCTCGATGCCGACGATGTCGGTGAGACCCTCGCCGGACTGCAGGCCGGTGGTGAGGCTCTGCTTCCAGGTGTCCCACTCGGCAACGACGGTCTGCTTGACCTTGAAGGGGCGCTCAGGGTCGGCGTTCCACTGCTCGATGAGGTCGCCGTAGCCGAATTCGCTGAACGTCGTGATGGTCAGGGTGTCGTCCTTGCCGAGCTTGGCCTGCTCGCCGGTGTCGTCGCTGCCGCCGCAGGCCCCGACGAGGCCAGCGACGAGAGTGGCGACCGCGCCGGCGGCTAAGCCGCGGCGCCAGGACTTGGAGATCTTGGACACGGGGTGCTCCTGCACGTCTGTGTGGGGAGTGAGAGCGCTTCCACTCTCGGGACTAGGGAGAGTGTGAGTGTGCTCACACGCGTGTGTCAAGAGGCGCGGTGGTAACGATTTCGTATGTGTGGGAGCGCTTCCACCAAACTGGGTAAACGGGACGTCGGTCAGGCCGAGATGACCGTGAGCAGGCGAGCGGCCTCGACAGCCATCGCGTCGCGGCCGGCACCGAGGTAGCGGCGCTGGTCGACCAGGGCCGGGTCGGCTTCGAGGGTCTCGCGGACCGCGGCCGTGAAGGCCTTGTTGAGCTGGGTGGCGACGTTGATCTTGGTCATCCCGGCGGCGATGGCGGCCCGGAGGCCGTCGTCGCTCACCCCGGAGGAGCCGTGCAGCACCAGCGGGACGTCGACGGCGCGGCGGATCTCCGCGATCAGCGCCTCGTCCAGGGCCGCGTCGCGGGTGGTCATCTTGTGGCTCGAGCCGACCGCGACGGCGAGTGCGTCGACGCCGGTGCTGGCGACGAACGCGGCCGCCTCGGCCGGGTCGGTGCGTACGCCTGGCGCGTGGACACCGTTCTTGCCGCCGACCTCGCCGAGCTCGGCCTCGATGTGGGCGCCGCGGTCGTGGCAGCGGCGGGCGACGGCGGCGGTGCGGGTGAGGTTGTCCTCATAGGGGAGCTGGGAGGCGTCGTACATCACCGAGGAGAAGCCGAGGTCGACCGCGATCCCGACCAGACGCTCGTCGGTCGCGTGGTCCAGATGGAGCGAGATCGGCATCGTCGAGCCCGACGCGACCGCGATAGCGGCTTGGGCCAGCGGCGCCAGGCCGCCGTGGTAGCGCACCGCGTTCTCGCTGATCTGCACGATCACCGGCAGGTTCGCGCTCTCGGCTCCGGTGGCGATCGCCTCGACGGTCTCCAGGTTGATCGCGTTGAAGGCGGCGACGCCGCGGCCTTCCTCATAGGCCGAGCTGATCAGTGAGGCGGTCGTCGTGAGGGTCATGGTCGAAGTGTCGCAGCCAGCCGACGACGAGAACGGCCGCCGACCCACGAGGGTCGGCGG
>JALZDD010000602.1 GCA_030862715.1 Actinomycetota bacterium
GCAGCTCCGGTCCCGTAAGGGGCGGTCTCCTCAGCAGAGGGGTTCGTGCTCATCATCGAGCCTTTCTGGTGTCATCTCGCAGCTCCCTGATGGAGTCCACGGACTGTTCCCAGCGTATGTCGAGAAGGTGTCGTATGCGCTGTGGTGGTGGTCACAGCCGATCGAAGGGCGCGGCGTAGGCGAACGTCCCGCGGACGGCCGGGTCGTACGCCGCGAGCGGCCGTGCCTGGAAGTAGTCGCCCCAGGCGGGTTCGGGCGCTTCGATCCCTAGAGAGGAGGCAGGAACGAAGCCGAAGCGGCCGTAGTAGTCGGGGGAGCCGAGGAGGACGACGACGGGCTCGCCCATCGCGTCGGCGGCACCGAGGATCGCGTGCATCAGCGCCGAGCCGACGCCGTCGCGCTGGCACGCGGGGGAGACGCTGACGGGACCGAGACCGAGCGAGGGCCGCCCGGCGAGCGTCCCGCGTGTGGCCACGACGTGGCCGACGATCTCGCCGTCGGCCTCGGCGACGAGCGAGAGCTCCGGGATCCAGCCCGGGTCCTCGCGCAGCCACCCCACCAGAGTCGCCTCCCCGGGCGCCCCGTCGGGTTCGATCGGCGGCGCGGAATGCTCCACACCGGAGAAGGCTGCGGCGGTGACCGCACGGATGTCGGCCACGTCCTCGGGACGTTCACGTCGGATCAGCACGGTCCGACGCTAAACCGAACGACAGGCCCGGCGCTCCTGGTTATCGTCGCGTCCATGCGGGTGCGAGAGGCGACGGCGGAGGACCTCGACGCGGTGATCCACGTCGGCGTGACGACCTGGCGGGCGACGTACCCGCCGATCACCGGCGAGGCGTACGTCGAGGACGGCATCACCAAGTGGTGGGCCCCGGACGCGGTGCTCCCCGGGATCAGGGCCGGCAACGTACTCGTGGCCGAGGTCGACGGCCAGGTCGTCGCGATGGCCTCCTACTCGCTTCGAGAGGACCACCTGATGCTCTGGAAGCTGTACGTCCTTCCAGATGCTCAGGGCTCCGGCGCCGGTAGCGGGCTGCTGAGCGAGGTGATCGCCCGCGCCGGCGACCTCCCCGTACGCCTGACCCATCTCGTCGGCAACGACCGCGCCCACGCCGTCTACGAGCGGCTCGGTTTCGTCGAGACCGAGAAGCTTCCCAGCCCCATCGACGGCGGCCCGGAGGAGATCGTGATGGAGCGCGCGCCGGGCTGACCCACTTTCG
This sequence comes from Actinomycetota bacterium, assembly GCA_030862715.1. The sequence goes on from JALZDD010000602.1 coordinate 1,224, forward strand.
AAGGTTGTCCGCGAAAGTCGTTCGGAAACAGTTGAAAGTCGACGCTGGCCGACACTAGCATCCGACGTGACGCGCATCACATCCTCATTCGGCGTCCTGACGTTCGGAGTCTCGATGTCCCACTTCCTCCACTCACGCCGCACTCGGACCCGGCTTGCCGTCGGGTCGGCCGTCCTCGGGATCACCGCCCTGTGCATGGGCGGTCCGATCGGAGCCGCCTCCGCGACTCCCGCAGAGGCACCTTTGACGACCGCAACCTGCCCTGCGCCCGATGCCCGCTCGAACGTGGTCTTCCTCGATCTCGACAGTGGCGTGGCCAACAGCCCCCTGTCCTCCGGCTGCACCATCAACGACGTCATCGACGACGAGCGGACGTGGCCGACTCACGGGGCCTTCCTGACGCACGTCCGCGGCGTCACCGCCGATCTGGTCGCCACCGGTGAGCTCACCCGAGCCGAGGCCAGCCGGCTGCAGTCCGTGGCCGCCCGCTCGCAGGTGGGGAAGGTCGAGGGTTACGACTGGCTCTTCGACGGCTCGGCCGACTCCTTCGACGACTGGGCGTACGCCGGCGACGGTGGGTTCGACCTGGCGACGGACGGCACCATCCGCAGCCGTGCCGGCGCAGGTGGCGGGTTCGGGACCCTGTGGTATCCGGCACGGGAGTACGGCGACTTCTCGTTGCGACTGCAGTTCCGTGACGACGCCCCCGGCGTGGCGCGCGGAAACAGCGGCGTCCAGGTGCGCTTCCCTGAGCTGTGGGGCCCTGTCGAGGGGTGCCCGACCACGTTCAACGGCAGCGAGACCGGCAACCTCTCCTGGATCGCGGTGAACTGTGGCCACGAGATCCAGGTCAACGACTCGCCGGAGGGCGGCGGCAACGACCCCCGCAAGACCGGGTCGATCTACGGCTTCGCCGACCTCACCCTGGCCGAGGCGCGACCGTCCCCGAAGGGCACCTGGAACGACCTCGAGATCCGCGTCGTCGGACAGCACTACACCGTGATCCGCAACGGCGTCGTGATCAACGAGTTCGAGAACCTGCCCGGGCTGCCGTTCCCCGGTCGACCAAACG
>JALZDD010000582.1 GCA_030862715.1 Actinomycetota bacterium
AGGCCCTCTCGGTCGTGGCGGCCGTGGTGGTGACGTACGCCGCCGTGCGGCTGCGCGGGCGGTTCGGCACCTATCTCGCCGTGGTCGGCGCGATCGCGGCCTACCTGGTCGTGATGGTCGTCGCCGGGGAGCTGTTCACGACGGTCAACGAGGTCGGGGACTTCCCGGCCGACACGCTGTGGTTCTTCCGCCGGGCGTCGCTGATCACGCTCGCCACGATGTGGGGCGTGATCGGAGTGGCGCTGACCGGCCTGGTGATCAGGTTGCACGCGGCGGAGCGCGCCGTCGCGGAGCGAAAGGCCCTTGCCGCGAGCCTGTGAGCAGCCCACGAGAAGGTTCAGCAGCGGGGGAGGCGGTAGGCCTCCACGGGACGGCCGTCGGCCAGGTGATCACGCACGATCACCCGGGCGGCGGCCGCTTCCACATGGCCGTACCAGACGTCGTCGGGCTGGACGCTGAGCACCGGCGCCTGGTTGCACGGGAACTGGCACCCGGTGTGGGTGATCAACAGGTCGTCGTCACCGAGACCGGCCTCCATCGCGCCTAGGATCACCGCCCGGGCGGTCTCCTCCGAGCCCTTCGCGGTGCAGCGCGGGCCGCGGCAGATCAGGACCTGACGTACGTGTCCGGGGACTCCCTCCCACGCGGGCGAGGTCAGCCCGGGCTCGGTGCCGGTGACCGGCCGGGTCTCGGCGAAGATGTCGGGGAGCTGGTCGCGCGTGGTCGCCAGACGGGTCGCGACCTGGATCTCGGGGCGGTCCCCGGAGCGCTCACGCCACCAGTGGGCGGCGATCCGGCGCAGCCAGGAGTGGCCGGGGGCGAGCGGGCCGAGGTTGACGCCGACGAGCGTGATGGTCCCGGCGCCCTCGTCGGCGACCCGGGTCAGCTCGGCGGAGAGCGACGGACCGCCCATCTGTAGGAACGCGAGACTCGCGCCGAGCTCGCCGGCCCAGCCGAGCAGGTCCTGACGCCGGTCGACATCGGTCACCGACATGCCGACGATGACGCGGACGCTCACCGGAGCCCCTTGACCCAGGCGATCGCGTCGACGACATCGTTGACCGTCTGGACCTCGCCAGGTCCGCCGGGTCGACGGACGACGACCACCTTCACGCCCAGCTCGGCCGCCGCGTCCATCTTCGGCCTGGTGTAGGTGCCGCCGGAGTCCTTGGTGATGAGTACGTCGGTACGGTGCTCGCGCATCAGCTCTCGCTCGCCCTCGAGGTGGTAGGGCCCCCGGCTGGTCAGCAGCGTCCACGGCTCAGGCAGCTCGAGCTCGGGCCGGTCGACCACGCGGGCGAGCGCGGCGCGCCCGGACAGTGCAGGTACGAAGCGCCCGAGCTCTTGGCGGCCGACCGTGATGAACGGTCGATCGCCGAGGCCGGCGGCGAGATCCGCGGCCTGGTCGTGGCTGTCGGCGTAGACCCAGGACGGGTCGGGCGTCCAACCCGGCCGCTCCAGCCGGAGCAACGGATGGCCGGTCAGCTCGCAGGCCGCGGCTGCGTTGGCCGACATCCCGCGGGCGAAGGGATGCGTGGCGTCGACGACCGCGTCGAACTCGGACAGAGCCGTCTGCAGCCCCTCGACCCCACCGAACCCACCGATCCGCACCGCGCCCACCGGCAGTCGCGGTTGCGCGACTCGGCCGGCCAGCGAGGAGGTGACGTCGACGCCGTCGTCGAGCAGCCGCGCCGCCAGATCCCGCGCCTCCCCGGTCCCGCCCAGGATGAGAAGTTTCATCGTTCGACTCTCCCGCTGGTCGAGCCGCCGGAGCCGCTAGGCGAAGGCGTGTCGAGACCAACACGGTCGGCTGTCGCGCTCGAGGGGACTGTGTTGGTCTCGACACGCTCGCTGGCGCGAGGGTCTGAACGAAGTGGCCCTCGACCAGTGGAAGTGGCGAGGTCGAGCAGCGCGTCGACGTCGAGGTGCTCCTCGACGAGGTCGCCGATCAGGTCCAGCCGGCGCTCGCGGGCGGCCGGGAAGGAGACCGTGGACGGCTCGCGGCCCAGCGTCGCCTCGAGGAACGCGCCGCGCAGAGCGTCGCCCTCCAGGCTGCCGTGCCACATCGTCCCGAAGACCTGCCCCGAACGGGCGCCTCCGAGGAACTCCGAAACCCCGTCGCCGCGGGTGATCCGACCGTGGTGGATCTCGTAGCCGCTCGCCTCGACCCCGAGCGCCGACCCGGTGGGCAGACGGAGGTTCTTGGCGGGGGTGAAGTCGGTGC
>JALZDD010000584.1 GCA_030862715.1 Actinomycetota bacterium
GTGCAGACCAGGCACGAGATGCTCGCCGAGGCGATGGAGATCATCTCCGCACTCTTCGACGGCGAGCTCGTCGACTACCGGGGCGAGCACTTCGAGGTCGATGCCGCCCGGCTCTGGGACCTGCCCAGCACCCGGGTGCCCGTCGGACTGGCGGTCGGTGGGCCCGAGGTGTCCGAGCGTTGCGCTGCCCTGGCCGACCACCTGATCGCCGTGCAGCCCGATGCGGCGCTGGTGGAGGCGTGGAACAGTGTGCCGGACGCGCCGAGAGTCGGTTCCGGGGGCACCCGGGCCATCGGCCAGATTCCGATCAGCTGGGATCCCGACGACGCCGACGCGGCGGTACGGCGTGCGCACGACCAGTTCCGCTGGTTCGGCGGTGGCTGGGCCGTCAACAGCGAGCTCCCGACCACGGCGAGCTTCGCCGCGGCCTCGCAGTTCGTACGCCACGAGGATGTCGCCTCGTCGATCCCGTGCGGTCCCGACCTCGGTGCGATCACCGAGGGAGTCCGGCCTTTCTGGAAGGCCGGGTTCACCGATGTCGCCCTCGTTCAGGTCGACGGGTCGACGAACGACCAGTTCCTGGCCGAGGCGGCCGGGCCTCTGCTCGACGCGCTGCGCTCGGCGTCGGACTGAGGCTCGGCCCGCGGGGAGTCAGGGTTTGAAGACGACCTTCACCATCCCGTCGGACTTCTCCTGGAAGGCCTTGTAGGCCTCCGGAGCCTCGCTCAGGGGGAGGTGGTGGGTGGCGAATGAGTCCACGCCGAGCGGGTCGTCGTCGCTCTCGAGGAACGGCATCAGGTCATCCGTCCAGGCGCGTACGTTGGCCTGACCCATGCGGATGCTGATCTGCTTGTCGAAGAGTTGCATCATCGGGAACGGGTCCATCGCGCCGCCGTAGACGCCGGCGATCGAGACGGTGCCGCCGCGGCGCACGGAGTCGAAGGCGGTGTGGAGCGCGGCCATTCGGTCGACGCCCGCTGCCTGCATCACCGGGCGGTTCACGGCTCCTGGCATCGTGGCCAGCAGCTTGGTCATCCCTTCGACGATGGGCGAGCCGTGGGCCTCCATCCCGACGGCGTCGATCACGGCGTCGGCTCCGCGGCCGTCGGTCAGATCGCGTACCCGCTCGGCGACGTCACCGGACTCGAGGTCGATCGTCTCGGCCCCACGCTGCCGCACCCGGTCGAGACGCTCGGGCTCGCGATCCACGCTGATGACTCGGTGTCCGGCGTCGAGCGCGAAGCGGCTCACCATGTCGCCGATGGGACCGGCGCCGAGGACCAGCACGGTGCTCTCCGGGTCGGGGTCGGCGTACTGCAGTGCCTGCCAGGCCGTCGGCAGGACGTCGGAGAGGAAGAGGAACCGGTCGTCGGTCGGACCGTGCGGGACCTTGATCGGCAGCTCGTTGCCGAAGGGGACGCGCAGGTACTCGGCCTGCCCGCCCGGGACCTGACCGTAGAGCGAGCTGTAGCCGAAGAGACTGGCGCCGGTGCCCTGGTCGCGGTTCTGGGTGGTCTCGCACTGTGAGTGCAGGTGGTGCCGGCACATCCAGCAGGTGCCGCAGCTGATGTTGAACGGCACCACGACGCGATCGCCGACGCTCACCTCGCGAACCCCGGGACCGACCTCGGCCACTATCCCCATCGGCTCGTGCCCGACGACGTCGCCCGGTGTCATGAAGCCGGTGAGCACCTCGTAGAGATGTAGGTCGGAACCGCACAGTCCGGACGAGGTGATCTCGACGATGATGTCGTCGTCCTCGACGATGTGCGGATCAGGGACGTCGTCCACTCGGATGTCGCGCCTTCCTTGCCAGGTGACTGCCTTCATGGATGTGCCTCCTTGGGATCGAGTCACCTCTGCGGTACCCGTATCCGGCGATTCAAGCCCGGCGAGCGGCTGTGCTGAACCTGGCCGTGGTGGGTACCGGTGAGATTCACAGCAGACCGGCCGCAGGGAGGGTGTGGACAACATGAAGGTGGTCGTCATCGGTGCGTCGGGAAACCTCGGCAGCGCCACCATCCGGGCACTCACCGCAGACGGGGCCGCCGAGGTCGTGGCCGTCGCGCGCCGGGCTCCGGACGGCCCTCGGACCAGCGCCCATGCCTCCGTCGAATGGCGGATGGCTGATGTGTCGACGGCCAACCTGGAGCCGGTGGTGGAGGGTGCCGACGCCGTCGTGCACCTCGCCTGGAAGTTCCAGCCCACGCACCGTCCCGATGAGACATGGGCCACCAACGCCGTCGGCACGCGCAGGGTCCTCGACGCCGTGGCCCGGGCCGGTGTCCCGGCGCTCGTGTGCGCCTCGTCGGTGGCGGCCTACTCTCCGGTCGATCACGACGACCCGGTCGACGAGACCTGGGAGACCGACGGCGCCTCTCCTGCCGCGTACTGCCGGGAGAAGGCGTACGTCGAACGGGCCCTGGACGCCTTTGCCTGCAACCATCCCGAGGTCCGTCTGGTCAGGGTTCGGCCCGCGTTCGTCTTCCAGCGCTCGGCGGCCAGCGAGCAGCGGCGCATCTTCGGCGGCGCCCTGGCCCGGCCCGCGCTCCTGGACCGGCGGCGCATCCCGATGGTGCCGGTGCCGGCGGGCCTGCGGTTCCAGGCCGTGCACGCCGGAGACGTCGGCCGGGCTCTGGCCACCGCGGCGACCACCGATGTCGCGGGAGCGTTCAACCTGGCCGGTGAGGGCATCATCGCCCGCGACGAGCTCGGCGATCTGCTGGGCGCTCGAACGGTCGAGGTCCCGCCACGTCTCGCGCGTCACGGTCTCGATGGAGCCTGGCACGCGCGGCTGGCACCGGTCCCCGGCAGCCTGCTGGACGCGGTCATGCAGCTGCCCCTGATGTCGACCACTCGTGCCGAGCTGGAGCTCGCCTGGCAACCGCGCCACACAGCCATGGACGCGCTCGAGGCCGTCCTCTCCGGGATCCCGCAGAAGGCGGGCAGCGAGCTCCCGCCGTTACGTCCCTGACCTCGATAAGAAGGAGCAGCCATGAACGACGACATGTTGCACGCCTACCTGCAGCACCACTGGGCAGGGTCCACCGCCGGAGCAGCGATGTTCGAGCGAGTCGGCCGCTCGCACTCCGACACCGACGTGGCCGCCCGGGTACG
>JALZDD010000590.1 GCA_030862715.1 Actinomycetota bacterium
TGCTCGAGTAGCGCCACGAGCAGGGCGGCCCGCGTCCAGTTCTCATGGGGCACGATGCCGCTACTGACTAGACTGCGGACGTCACTAGCCACTCACCCCCGCACCATCGGCCCTAGTTCACTCGGCACACGAGGTCGCTGCTGAGTTGAGGGCTGGCGGGAGATCACCTCTGCATCGAACCACGTCAGATAGTCGACGTCACTCGCCGACCGAGCGGGGATGCTGGGGCAGTCTCCAGCCGGCGGTCCGCCCGGCTCACGTCGCGGCAATCTCAATCCGGTCTTCGCCAACCCGGACCGGTTTGATATCCAACGCGACCCCAACTCCCGCCTGTCCTTCGGCGTGGGCATCCACCACTGCCTCGGAGCTGCGCTCGCGCGGCTGGAGGGCCAGGTGGTTTTCAAGGCGCTCGCCGGGGCATTTCCGCAGATCGAGCTCAAGCAGGTCGACTATGACGCCCTGCCAGCGGAGCTGGATCATCAAGAAGCTCTGGATCAGAGGGATAGGTGATTCGACACCAACGATGTCGTGATCTCGCAACCCAGGCTGACCTCCACGTGGCGATCTGCCACAAGACGCTTCGCTGCTTCCGCTTCCACGGTCCCCGAAGCTGCCGAGGCGATCAAGCACGCGGCGAACTGGATCGCCGCCCGAGTCCCGAAGGCCGACCCGCCGACCCATCCTGACGAGCGCCACCATGGAACGCACGTCTGAAGCAAGATGTCATGGCCGACCACCGAGCTCGACGCGACACGGGCCCCTCAGCCGAACGGATTCTTGACCATAGGGGCGTCAGCGCCGCCGTCGAGGCGTACGTCTCTAGCCTGGAGCGGGCGGTGCTCTCACGCCACGAGTTCACCTCCACCGGCCACGCCCAGGGCGTCGTCCTGAAATGGTGCTACGGCTTCTACAACCACGAGCGCCGACACAGCGCGGCGGGCATGGCTAGCCCGATCGACTACGAGAACACCGCGGCCCCCGATCAGGAAGCCGCATAGGAAGGCCCTCCACGATTCGGGGAACCACACGTCGTGCGTCGCAAGTGACAGCAGTCGTGGACAGCGGCTTGTCGTGGTGCTGAGGGTGCGTGCACGGGCCCGACCTGATGAACCGGATCTCCTCGGTGGCCGTGCAGGACACGCTGGCCATCTCGGTGCCTGCGGTCCCCGAACCCGTCTGTGAGATATCCACGTGGGCGGCGTCGAGCGCAACCCAAAGAAGTTCTATGCGCCCGAGATCGCCACTTGGCCGCCGTCGGACGACCGGTCCACCAGGGCACGCCATCCGCTCGACACTGCACCGCCAGTGCCGCGCCAAGTCTCGGCGACGCACCCGGCAGAGACCCACCGCCGGGGCTCGGATTGAGGGGCGTCGGCCAACCCTTGCGATCGCCGCTTGTCTCTCGGATCCGATGATGCGTGCGTCCACGAAGGTGCGCCAACGGTGCCGCGGTCCGGCCCAGGCCAAGGTCGCTCCGAAATGCGGCTCAGCCTCTTGACGCAGCGTGAAATTTTGGATTCAATCTTGCATGTCCATACCGTGAACTCATGTCAACGTCTTAGAAGCAAGGAGAGACCTATGGCGGATCAGGATGGGCATCCGTGCAACGCGTGAAGAGGCAGCGCTGACAGGTAATTCGCCTGTCTCGTTGACATGGTCGCCCGTGTCCTGACCAGAACGAGCGACGTCAATATTCGGTCTGATTCCTCTAGGCCTGGCGTCCTCAGTCATTGCCTCGGGTAAAGCCGATCTCAACTCAAGTACGAAGGAGTGTCGTGGCTAGTCAGCAGATGGTGGATACCATCAAGTCCATTCGCCAAGCGAACATCGCCGGGGGCAACGCCACCCCTCCGCCGTTGCCCGAGATGCGCAAAGAGATCGAGCAGTTCCTCTTGAGTTTTCCCCAGATCGGCGGGGTCATCAACCGCCCCCAGGACGCCAATGGCGTGCCGGGCGAGTGGACACTTCTGGACTCCGCGCCGGACGTCACGCGAACGATTCTTTACTTCCACGGCGGCGGCTTTGTTGCGGGGTCCGCACTTGGCAACCGTCGGATTGTCAGCAGCCTTGCGCTCGCGGCCGGTGCTCGCGCTCTGAGTATGGACTACCGCTTAGCACCCGAGAACCCCTTCCCGGCGGCTCTTGATGACGCGGTCACCGCATATGACTGGCTGATCCGCGAGGGAGGAGTTGCCCCCAGCGAGGTGATCTTCGCTGGCGACTCTGCTGGTGCCAACCTGGCGGCGGCCCTTTTGCTCCGACTTAGCGATGAGGACAAAGCGCTACCTGCAGGCGCCTTCCTGATCTCGCCCGCGTTAGACTACGCAGCCACTGGCGGGTCCCGCGTATCGCAACTAGAAAACGACCCCTTCGCGATGAGCGCCGACTTCCTAGCCGATGTGAAGTCGATGTACGCACCGGACACGGATTCACGACATCCATATCTGAGCCCTCTTAATGGACAGTTCAAGGGGTTCCCTGCGATCCTCGTCCATGTAGGCGAGTACGAAGGCTTGCTCGATGACGCCGTGCGTCTCGCCGAGAAGGCGCAGGCAGTAGGGGTGGATGCCCAGCTCACCGTGTGGGAAGGCGCGTTCCACGTGTTCCACCAATACGTCGGGCTTGTTCCGGAGTCTGACCAGGCAATCGCTGAGGCTGGGGCGTGGATGGCGGCACGCTTCGACGCTCCAGTCTCAGCGTGACCCCCACTCCTCCAAGTGGCTTCTGACCGAGACCGCCAGCTTGGCAGATTCTTCTTAGAGATCGCACGGGTAGGTGCGTGTCGGTGACGCAGACAGGCACGAGCCTCGGGGAAGAGAAGCGTTGCCTTACGCCACCCTTCTCTTCCCCGAGGCCGCGCTGATCCCGAACATGTAGACACCCCCACCCGCTGGGCCGTCACAATCCCCGGGTCCCTGACCGGGTCGTCTTCGACAAGCTGATCCAGGCCCTGGTGTTCGGCGTCGCCTACGCCAAGATCGCTCACTCCACCTGCTCGGCCACCACGATCCAGGACTGCCACGATGATGGGATCAACCTCGGTGTGTTCGCCGCGCTCGAGCAACTCTGCCTGGATGCCTACGACCGCATCGTCGGTCTCGAGCTCGAGCACGTCACGTCGATGGGCACGTCACCGTGTGGCGGCGAGGCGGCCGGGAAGTCCCCGGTAGACCCGGGCAAACAGGGCACCAAACGGGTCCTGCTCTCTGACGGCGCCGGGCATCCCATTGGGCTGCGCGGTCGTGCCCGCGAACTGGCACGACTCGGTCTTCCTCCGCCCAACCCTGGAGAAGCTGGGGGGATCGAGACCCGATTCGGCGTCGGCGTGCCCGAGCACATCATGGTGCACCTCGACGCGGGCTTCGACAGCACCAGGACCCGCGACCTGCTCGACGAGCTGGGCTGTAACGGGATGATGAGCATCAAGGACATCCCGCTCCAGGCCGCCGACACTGGGTCATCGAGCGCACCGACTCCTGGCACAACCGCGGCTTATCGAGATCCCATTAACCCCGGGCGTGCCGCCCTGATCCAGTCTGAACTCACGCCAGCGGCGGCCGCACGACCGGCAGCCGCTACGGCGGCCGGGAAGCAGCCGGCCGCGCCACCGCCGTCCCCCAGCCGATCTTCTCAGCGCGGCAGCCGCAATGGCTGCTCCGCTCACCGGACAACCGCCCAATTGCACTCCGCCATCAGCGAGACGAAGTGCGCCGCGGCACGCGTCACCTGACCCTCTCGGCGCATCATTCGGCGGCATGGCCGGCAGTGGAAAGATCGAGCCACCGAGCGGATTCACGCGCCTGTCGGCGTCAAGCCACCGGCGACCGCACGTTGTCAGCGATCCACGAACCGGCCGCGGCCAGCGCCTCATCCGCCTCCGGGATCATCCCCACGTAGAAGTGAAAGACGTGGAAGGCCTCCGGCCAGACGACCACCTCCACGTCAACGCCTGCAGCGGCCGCCTTGTCTGCAAAGGTGGTCGAGTGCGAGAGCAGCACCTCGCAGTCGCCGACGTGGATGAGCACGGGAGGGAGGCCACTAAGGTCGCCACTGTTCGGGCTGACGTGAGGGTCATTCACGTGTCCGTCGGGAAGGTAGAGCTGCTGCATCTGCTGCATCTGATCAAGCACATCGGTGCTCCCAGGGAAGTAGGGATCCACGCCCTGCCGGGACGTCAGGGTCTCGCCATACTCACTGAAACTCAGGTGTGGCGAGATCACGAATGCGCCAGCAGGCAGCGGACGACCCGCGTCCCGCAATCGGAGAAGTAGTGCGGCGCACAGCCCTCCGCCGGCCGAGTCCCCGGCAAGGACGATGTTCGACGGGGCCACTCCCCCAGGCCCGATCAGCCACTCGTAGACGGCGGCGACGTCATCGAGCCCGGCGGGGAAGGGATTCT
>JALZDD010000592.1 GCA_030862715.1 Actinomycetota bacterium
TGCAGGGCTGGACGGCCTGGGACTCCCGGATGCCGCTGCTGCTCGTGGACGAGCAGGGCGTACGCCTCCGCTTCGGCCAGACCTGGCAGGGCATCCCGTGGTCGAAGATCGAGTCCGTCGAGCACACTCCTCGTCCGGACGGGATCGAGCGGTTCTGGAAGGACGGCCGCATCGGCGTGCTGCTCCACGATGAGGACGAGGTGCTCGATGAGCTCCCGCCGACCGCCCGGCGCCAGGCGATGCTGACCGAGCGCCTCTACGGCCTCCCGTTCTCGCTTCCGCTCGGCCTCTCCACTCGTGTCCTGGGTGCCGGTGACGACGTCACCGAGGCCATCGCGATCGTCGCCGCCGACGGCGTCGAGGTCGTCGAGATCGACCCCGCGCTCGACGTCGAGGAGCCGGAGACGGAGACCGACGAGAGCGCCGAAGACCACACTGCCGATGCCGCCTCGGACGACGGTGACACCGCGATCCGCCCGCCCCTTTCGGAGCAGGCTGGAGACACCAACCCCCGGATGCTCCCGGTCTTGGACGTGCCTGATATCAATGCCGCAGACGTGGTGGACGAGGCGGAGCAGGACCAGGTGGACCGGGACACGAACCAGGACGAGACGACGCCGAAGACCGACCCCGAGCCCGAGGTTGATGCCGTGGCCGAGGCGAAGGCAGAGCCGGTCGCGCCGCTTCGCGAGCCTTCGACGGCGATCCGGGTGGACGTACGCTACGTGCCCGAGGAGCCGCAGGAGACCATCGCCGTCCACGGTGCCAACGCGCTCCAGCTGGACCTGGCGGAGGCCGCGTTCGCCGACGCGGACATCGAGGACGCGGATGTCGACGAGGACGTCGAGGACTCCGAGCCCGAGGGCGTACGTCCTATCGCGGTGCCCGACGAGGGGGTCGAGGCGCTCGCTATCGACGGCGTCGACGACGAGGCCACCGAGGTGGTGCCGACCAAGGTCCCCGAGATCGGTGCCGAGATCGCCGCGGCCCGTCGCCGGCTCGCCCTGGACATGGACGGCCTGGCCGAGTGGACGCGGATCCGTCCGCACGTCATCGAGGCGATCGAGGTCGACGACTTCGGCCCCTGCGGCGGCGACTTCTACGCCCGTGGCCACCTGCGCACGCTGGCGCGTGTCCTCGGCATCGAGGTCGCGCCGCTGCTGCGCACCTATGACGAGAAGTACGCCTCTGGCCCGGTCAGCCCGCGCGCCGTGTTCGAGGCCGAGCTCGCCCACAGCGCGGCGATCCGCCCGGTCCGGCGGATGCGTGGCGGTCCGTCCTGGTCGGTCCTGGTCGCCGCGGTGATGGCGGTCATCCTGGTCTGGTCGGTCGCCCGCCTGGTCATCGACGGTACCCAGCACGAGCCCGAGGCCGGAGCCATCCAGCTCGACGGCTCGGCCGGCACCGACAGCCCCTACGGCAAGTCCTCGCCCGTCCTGGTGACCATCTCCGCCGCCGGCGGCGGTGCCCACGTGGTCGTTCGCGACTCGCGCGGCAAGGTGGTCTTCAGCGGTGACCTCGCCTTCGGCGAGTCCAAGGAGCTGCAGGTCACTCCGCCGCTTCGCGTACAGACCTCCGACGGTTCCCTCAAGGTCGCCGTCGGCGACGGCAAGGCCAGGGCCCTCGGCAAGACCGGCGAGGCCGCTCAGCGCACCTACACCGCCAACTAGCAACGCTTCTGACGTCAGGAACGCCGAGTCGGCTCATCCTGACCACATTCCCCGCCGAATCGGCTCGTCATGACGAGCCGACTCGGCGCTGATCTCGGTCAGAACGCGCCGACTCGGCCGGGTTGTTAAAGAGTTCCGGGTTTAGTGACGGCGGTCACATCGGGTTTGGGACCATCATCCGAGAGAGCGCTCTCACGAGTCGCCAGGACTCATCGCTCGGGCATCGGAAAGCGAGTCATCATGAGAAGTCTCAAGGCATTAGGAGCCGCGGTCGTCGCGGCGGGCGTGGTCGCGGTGGCGATCCCGCTGACATCGTTCGGGCAGGCGTCGGAGGCGTCGGAGCCGGGCACCCCGGCCGGCTGGACGAAGGTGTGGAGCGACGACTTCACCGGTGCGGCCGGGTCGCGGATCAACACCAACAACTGGATCTACGACATCGGCCACTCCTACCCCGGCGGCGCCGCCAACTGGGGCACCGGGGAGATCGCGTACCACACCGACAGCACCCAGAACGTCTACCAGGACGGCAGCGGCAACCTCGTCATCAAGCCGATCCGCGACAGCGCCGGCAACTGGACCTCCGGCCGCATCGAGACCACCCGGACCGACTTCCAGCCGCCTTCTGGCGGTGTGCTCCGCGTCGAGAGCCGCATCCAGATGCCGAACGTCACCGGGGCGGCGGCCCAGGGCATCTGGCCGGCGTTTTGGATGCTGGGAGAGCCCTTCCGTGGCAACTACTGGAACTGGCCGGGCATCGGCGAGATCGACATCATGGAGAACGTCAACGGTGCCAACCAGGTCTGGGGAACGCTGCACTGCGGCACGTCGCCCGGCGGCCCGTGCAACGAGACCACCGGCCTCGGCGGGACCCTCCAGGGCTGCCCGGGCTCGACCTGCCAGTCGTCGTTCCACACCTACGCGATGGAGTGGGACCGCAGCACCAGCCCGCAGCAGATCCGGTTCTACGTCGACAACACGC
>JALZDD010000603.1 GCA_030862715.1 Actinomycetota bacterium
ACGGTCGTGACCTGGTTCGGCGTCGCCGCGGTGATGCTGGCCCTGCTGTCGATCAAGATGGAGAACAGCATCCTGGTGTACGCGGCGGTGCTGGCCGCCGGCATCTTCGTCTTCAGCGCGCAGGTGCTGGTCTACGCGTTCGTCAGCCACCTCTACCCCGCCCGGATCCGCGGCACGGCGCTCGGCATGTCCGCCGGCATCGGCCGGGTCGGCGCCATCGTCGGGCCGTTCCTCGGCGGCGCGCTCCTCACCGCCGGCGTCGCCTACCCGTGGGGCTTCTACGCCTTCGCCGGCGCGGCCGTGATCGCCCTGCTGGCTCTCCTGACCGTGCCGGCGCACCCTGACGAGGGTGTGGCTGCGTAGCGGATAGGGCTGCCGCATCCGGGCGGTCAGTCGCGTCCGGCTCCCTCCGGAGAGAAGGCGATCGACTCGCCGGACAGCTCCTCGAACACCTCCCAGACCCGGGCCGCGACCTCTCGGCCCGGGTCGATGGTGTGCGGCAGCGGAGCCAGACGTACGGGGCGGCCGGCTGCCTTCTCGGGACCGTAGTAGTCGCCGCCGACCGCGTCAGGGTCGACCAAGGCGCGGACCCCGGACCAGGCCGCCGCGTCCTTGCCCTGTGCCCACGGCGTGAAGGGGTTGCGCTGGTAGCCGACGCTGCCATCCCGGATCCCGGCGCGCTGCGGGGTCTTCGCATCCACGCCGACCCCAGGGTGGGTGATGATCGAGGCGACAGGCAGCCCGGCGGCTCGCAGCCGGCGGTCGAGCTCGTAGCCGAAGATCTCGGTGAGGGTCTTGGCCTTGACGTACGCGGCGATGCCGGTGCGAGGCGTCGAGTGCGGGTCTGACACGTCCATGCGGAAGCGGCGTACGAACCCGGTCGAGGCGTGCACGATGCGGAGCGGGTCGTCGCCTGCGTAAGGGCTGGCGGCCCGCGCGGAGAGCAGCCGGGCGACGAGGCCGAAGTTGGCGACGGCGTGCGCGCCGGTGATGAGCGGCAGACCGTCCTTCGTCGTGGCCCGACCGGAGAGCTGCATCGGGGCTCCGTTGAGGAAGATCCCGTCGAGCCGCGGGAGCGCGGCGAGCTGCTCGGCGCCCTCCGCGACCGACGCGAGAGAGGTGAGGTCGAAGGCGACCGATCCGGCGACCGCGTTCGGGACCTGACCCCGGATCGCGGCCGCGGCGACGTCGATCTTCTCGGGCGAGCGAGAGGCGAGCACGACCTCGGCGCCGGCCGCGGCGAGCTGCTCGGCGGCGAAGTAGCCGATTCCTCCGGTGGCGCCGGTGACGGCGTAGACGCGGCCACGCAGATCGGGCAGGTGGATGGGGTCCCAGTTCATGGATGCTCCTCAAATCGGATAGATGATCCGTTTCAGGTTACACCCAAATCGGATAGCTCATCCGAATCGCGTAGAGTGGGTCCATGTCCCCGCTACGTTCGGACGCCGCTCGCTCCCGCGCAAAGATCCTCGACACCGCCCGCGACCGGCCGGTCGCCGAGCTGCGCCTCAACGATGTCGCGCGTGCAGCCGGCGTCGGCGTCGCGACGGTCTACCGCCACTTCGCCACGGTCAAGGCCCTCGTCGAGGCGCTCAACCTCGATGCGCTCGAGCAGCTGGTCACCCAGGCGCGCGCGGCAGCCGAGATCCCGGATCCCGGCGAGGCCTTCACCACCTTCGTACGCAGCGCCGCCCTGTTTCAGGTCGAGCACGAGGGTCTCCAGACGATCCTCCTGTCCGAGGAGGTCTCACCAGCCGCACGCGCGCTCCGCGACGAGCTCTTCAGCCTCGCCGAGACGACTCTCGAGACGGCCATCCGCAAGGGCGTCGTACGTCCCGATATCACCACCAGCCACCTGCAGCGCCTCGTCTGCGGCGTCGAGCACGCCGTCCGGCTGGGCGACGGATCCGACCGTGACCTGCTCCTCGACGTGATGCTGGCCGGCCTCTCCCCTACCGCCTGACCCCCATTCGAGGACCTACCGGTCGAGCGCCGGGTGGAGGTGTTCGGTCTCGATCGCGACCCGGGCCTGCTCGGCGGCGGCGCGGAGCGCGACTCCGACCGGTTCCGTACGCAGCCGCGCGGCCAGGAAGCCCGCCATGAACGCGTCGCCGGCACCGTTCGTGTCCACGACCGCGGCCGGCACCGCGGCGACCTCGTGCCGGGTCCCGTCGGCCTCGAGCGCGATGGCTCCCTTCGCGCCGAGGGTGCAGACGGCGAGGCCGGGCCCGCGGTCGAGGCACGAGGCCATCAGCTTCCACGGATCCTCGGTGCCGTCGTCGTTCATGAACACACCCTCGGCTGCCCGCAGGAAGGGCTCATGGAACGCCGAGGCGCCATCGTAGTCGTGCAGGTCCATCCACAGCGGCGCCCGCCGGGCGGGCATCGCCTCGAGCGCCAGCCGGCCGAGCTCGCTCAGGTCGATCACCGCGAGGTCCGCGGCGGCGACCGCGCTCACCGCCGCCTCGACCGCCTCGGCGGACGGTGTCGAGGGGGTTGAGACGTACAGCGAGACCCGGCCTCCCCCGTCTGCCATCAGGTTGACGTGCCGCTCGGTCTGCTCGCTCGCGATCGCCTCCACGACAACGCCCGCCTGCTCGAGCCGCTCCCGCAGCCGCGCGCCGTCTTCGTCGTCACCGACAGGCGCCCACAGGCATACGTCGATGCCGAGCCCGGCCAGATGCAGCGCCTTGCCCGCGGAGGTGCCGCCGATCGTGTGCCACGCCCGTCGCGCGAACTGCATGTGCGGCACCGGCTCGGGCAGCCGGTCGAGCTCGATCAGCTGGTTCCAGGACGCGGGGCCGCAGATGACGACACGGGGAGCAGGCATGCCCTCATTCCAGCATCAGCGTGTCCACGCGCCGCAGCACCCTCAGCTGCGCGGCGTTGTAGAGGTCGACGAGGGCGTGGGCGAGGACGAGGGCGGCCGTGGCCAGGCCGAGCGGCGAGCGTTCCAGCGCCCCGGTCAGCTCGGGAAAGCGCTCCAGCTACCGCCGGTTGGTCACGACCATCCGCCGTGCGAGGTCCTCGACCGTCGCGTCGTCGGCGTCCGCGGGGAGACGGTCGAACTCGACATCGGTGTCCTCCTGGTGGACCGGCGCCTGCCGGAACGCCTCGAGAGCCCGGGCATCGAAGACCTGCGCATAGATCGCCAGGAGCGACTGCTGCGTGGGCGAGAGCTGTGCGGCGAACGCGGCGAATCCGGCCGGCGTCTCGAGCGGAGCACTGTGCGAGACGAGCTGCGTGAGGTCCTCCCGCACTCGCACGAGCTGCTCGATGCGCGTCTCGAGCTCGGCGTCGAGCGCGCGGATGCTCTCCTGCGCGTCGGGATCGTCCGGCCCCAGAGCGGCGATCCGGTTCACCGGGATACCGAGCTCCCGCAGCCGCCTGATCCGCAGGAGCTGGACGAGGTGGACGACCTCGTAGCTTGTAGCCGTTCCCGGCGCGCTCGGGGTGCGGGAGGAGTCCTACGCGGTGGTAGTAGCGCACCGAGTTCTCCGTCGTCCCCGCGATCCGCGCCAGCTCCCGAGTGCTCCACGCCAGGGACGATCATCGACGGGAGCGTGATGAACCCGAGGGCCACCTCGCCGAGGTTCACGCCCAGGATCACCAGGGCGAACAGCCACGGCCGGGCGAGCAGCGAGACGACGAGCCCGGTCTCACCCGACTCGTCCATCGAACCGGTGAGCATCTCGTTGAGCTCGGGACGGAGCACTCCGAGCACCATCCCGGCGATGACCAGGCCGTACGCCATGAGATTGAGGTACGCGTAGGGACGTGCGTGCTGCCGGATGAGCGTCAGCGAGCCGCTGAATGTCCTGGTGACGGTTTCGATAGCCATGCGGACATCCCAAACCCTGTTCTTGGAACGGAGTCAAGGACGCCCGTGCCGCTACTTCCGATCGAGCCCGGCGATCAGCACCAGGGCTGCGAAGCCGTCGTCGGTGCCCGGCCACTGAGCGCGAACCGCGTCGATCCCGGCGCGACGTACGACACCACGCAGGACGGCGGCGACGATGATCGCGTCGTCTGCGTAGCCCAGCACCGGGATGAAGTCGGGCACCAGGTCGACCGGCAGCGCGAGATAGACCATCAGCAGCGCGAGCCTGATCCGTACGCCGCGAGGCATCGACCTGTCCGCCGCGAGCCGGCGCAGCAGCCGCACCACGTCGGGAAGGATCCGCAGCGCCTCACGCAGCAGGTCTCCGCGTGGACGGACGACGAGCAGCGCGACGATGAGGCAGAGCCAGGTGACCAACAGGGCCGCGGCGATGCCGATCGCCAGGTCCCACCAGAACGAACCGGTCATCCTCACCCTCCGAGCCATGCCGCGCTCCGCTGTGGCGCCGCACCCCGAATTCCATCACGGCGCCACACCGGGCCGAATGGTCAGGCCGCGACGACCGCCACGCCCGTACGTCCGCCGTCGACGTCCAGCACCGCGCCGTGGACGAACTCGGCCTCATCGGAGGCTAGGTACGCAACCGCCGCGGCGATCGCGTCCGGACCGCCCGAGCCACCCGCCGGGGTTCCGGCCATGAGGCCGTCGGCAGCCCAAGGTCCATCCAGAGCGGGGTCGCGGATGACACCGGGCGAGACCGCGTTGACCCTGATCCCACTGTCGGCGAACTCCGCGGACCAGGCGCGCGTGAGCGTCTCCATGGCCGCCTTCGTCGAGGCGTACAGGGCACCGAGCGGGAGGCTCAGGCGCGCGACCCAGCTGCCGAGGTTGATGATGACGCCTCCCCCGGCCGCCTGCATCTGCGGCGCGAGCGCCTGCGTCAGGAAGAACGGCGCCTTCACGTTCACGCCGTAGACCTGGTCGAACATGTCGGCGTCGGCCGTGAGGGTCGTGGCCGCCGGGAAGATCCCAGCGTTGTTGATGAGGATGTCGAGCCGCCCGCCGAGCGCGGCGAGGGCCTGCTCGGCCAGGGCCCGGCTCGCCTCGGGGCTGCCGTCGAGGTCCGCGGCGACGAAGTCGGCGCGGCCGCCGTTCGCCCGGATCGACTCGACGACCGCCGCCCCGCGCTGTTCGTTGCGGCCGGACACGATCACGTGCGCCCCCTCGGCTGCGAGACGGTGAGCGATCGAACGTCCGATGTTGCTGGTCGAGCCGGTGACGAGAGCTGTCTTCCCAGAGAATCTGTGTGTCATGTCTGCGACGGTAGAGAGCGTAAAATGGACTCACAAGTCCAGTTTTCGAGGAGCGAGAGCAGCATGGGGCTGACACCGAAAGGCATGCGGAGACGCGCGCAGATCATCGAGGGCACGGCGGCCCATCTCCGCACCCAGGACCCCGGCGGGATCACCCTCGAAGACATCCGAGCCGTCACCCGAACGAGCAACAGCCAGATCTTCCACTACTTCCCCGGCGGGAAGGAGGAGCTGTTCCTCGAGGTCGCCCGCTATGAGGCCGACCAGGTGATCGAGGATCAGCAGCCCTATCTCTCGGCTCTCGACACCTGGGCGGACTGGGAGCGATGGCGCGAGGCCGTCCTCGCCCGCTACCGGGCCCAGGGACAGCAGTGTCCGCTGGGATCGCTGATGAGCCAGCTCGCGGAGACGCCCGGCGCACCAGAGGTCATCTCGGCCCTCATCGGGCGGTGGCAGGCCGAGATCGAGCGCGGGATCCGCAGCATGCAGGCCTCCGGCCTGATCCGCGCCGGTCTCGACCCGGTGCGCTGCGCGGCCGCGATGATCGCCGGGATCCAGGGCGGTGTGCTGATGCTGCGTTCGACGGGCGACCTCGGACATCTCGAGGCGTCGATGGAGATACTGTTCGATCACCTCCGCGACTGATCCTCGAGCAGTACGCTCGATCAGACGCCGACCTGACCTCGACGTCATGGTTCACGGAGGAACCCATGCCACTCACCAGAGTCCACAATCTTTCGATCTCGCTCGACGGCTTCGCGACCGGGGAACCCCAGTCGGCCGAGGCGCCGTTCGGCCACGCCGGCGAGCGCCTTCACGAATGGATGTTCGCCACGCGCTACTGGGACTCGTCCGGCGGCGCGGGCGCGGACGACGCCTTCGCGCAGCGACACAGCCAGGGCATCGGCGCCGAGATCATGGGCGCGAACAAGTTCGGGCCGCCGGGGTGGCAGGACGACCCCG
>JALZDD010000606.1 GCA_030862715.1 Actinomycetota bacterium
CCGCGGGTGACGGAGAGGATGGCTGTCTGCTTCCGGGCCATCAGCGGCCTCCGGAAGGGTCAATGCACACGTGTGGGGTCCTCGCGGTGGGGAAGCGGGCAACGGGCTCGGAAAGTGTGTCGTTCAAGCCTCAACAGGGCAACTCACACGCGCAAGCCCTACCCACCAGTTACCGACTTGTCAGCCTGCCTTGTCAGGCGAGCTCGCGAACCCTGTCCTCGAGGAAGTCGTCGAGCATTTCGACGGCGACCGCATTGGCAGCTTGGATCTTGTCCTGGCTGACACCGCAGATCCGCAGGCACGAGGAAGCGATCGCCCACGCCTCCGGGCACGTGATCCTCCGGACCGAGTCCTCGTTGAGCATCTCGGTGCGCATGTTGATGACGCCTTCGACCTGCTGGATGAGCATGTTGCCCAGCTGCTTCAGGCTGACACCCTCCAGCACCTTCTCCGAGGCCACCTTGCTGGCGAGATCGGCGTAGGCGGCGGCCAGCTGATCGTGTTCCTCACGGAACTCGTTGTAGACCTCGCCCTTGGTCACATCCGGCAGCATGTAGAGCATGCCGACGTTATGCGGCACATCGGCAAGCGTGCGTACGTCGACGAGAACCAGCAGATAAAGAGCCGTCTCATAATCGAGCGGCGGCACCTGGTTGAGGATCTTGTCGACCTTGTCCGTGGTCGGACGAACCGACTTACGGAGCAGCTCGACGAGGATCTCGTCCTTGCCTGCGAAGTGGTAGTAGAGAGAGGCCTGACGGATGCCGACCTGGTCGGCGATCTCGCGGGTGGACGTCGCCGCGAAGCCCTGGGAGACGAAGAGTCGCGCAGCAGCATCGAGGATCTGGTCACGGGGTGAGGCAGTACCCGAATCGGGCACATGCCTGGGGCGGCCGGGCCGAGAACGCCTAGTTGTCATGTACGCCATCTAAGCGGCCTCCCGAGTTTCGGGGAAGATTCGAAAGAGTCTTCTTCCCCTAAAGAACAGAGTCGAAAGTCCCACAGGAGGGTTGAATTCCCTGTCAACAAAGTGTATGGCAGGAAGAACCGATAAGCGCGGCACAGCATCCTCCTGGGGCGATAATGCTGGCGGATTCTGCCCAGTGTGACGGGAGATCAGGGCACTGAACAGAGTCGTGTGCCACCTGGAGGAATGACCCCGGTCCCGTAACCGATATCCACGCCGAACGTTAAAGGCCCTGCTCAGACCGGTAACGGCGCCAACCACCGTGCGCCGAGATATCAGCAGCCTTTTCGACGGCAAAAGGCTCGACGAGAAATCCCGAAACCGAGGAGCCGTCCTCCAGCGTCACCTTTCCGATGACCATAGGAGCAGGTACGCCACCCACGAACGTCCCGAAGCCCGCGGCCGGCACTCGCCAGAGCTCGCCCTCGATCCGCACCCCGGTCTCGGCTTGACTCACCCGGACGAGCCCGGGCTTGGGCGGAACGGTCTCGAGCGCGAACAGCCGGTAGTCGGCCGAGGTCGACACCGGGCCCAGCAGCGTCGCCCCGGCCTCGACCAGCTGGTGGTTGAGCGGCTGACCCGACAGATGCGCGCCGACCACGAAGAGATCGACACAGGGACTGAGCAACGTGTGGCCGAGTGCGGCCAGGGTGCGGTCGCTTCCGGCCGCCCCGGTCAGCATCACCCCGAAGGGCAGCCCGCCGACCTGGCCGGCAGGGACCGCGAGCGAGGCCATGTCGAGCAGGTTCGCGAAGTTCGTGTAGCGGCCCAGGCGGGCGTTCGCGCCGACCGGATCCGCGGCCACCTCGGCCAGCGTCGGATGCCACGTCGTCGTCGGCGTCAGCAACGCCGAGCAACCCGCGAGTGCCTCCCTCCCCGCCGCGCCGAGACGCGCCAGGTGGGCCACGTCGCGCGCCCAGTCCGCCGCGCTGGCCGATGCCCCGGCGAGCACGATCTCGGCGACCGTCGGGTCCAGGTCGGTCCCGATGAGGTCACGGTTGGCTTCGAGGTGGGAGCCCACTGCGGCGTACCTCTCGGCGACGAAGGCGCCGTCGTAGAGCAGCCTGGCGGCCTCGAGCAACGGCGAGATGTCGGTCTCGACGATCTCGATCCCGGCGGTGCCCAGCCGCGCGACCACGTCCCGGAAGGCGGCGGCCCACCCCGGCGCGAGCCCATCGAGATGCTCGCCGGTCGGCACCGCCACCCTCGGCACGGGCGGCAGCCCGGCATCCGCCGGCAACGTACGCGACGACGGATCCGACGGGTCGGGACCGGCCATCAGCTCCGCGGCCGCCCGTGCAGATCCGAGATCCCGGGCGAAGATGGTGACGCAGTCGAGCGTGTAGCAGGCCGGCACGACGCCGGTGACCGGCACCAGCCCGCGCGACGGCTTCACCCCGACGATGCCGTTGAGCGCCGCCGGCACGCGGCCGGAGCCCGCGGTGTCGGTCCCCAGCGCGAGGTCGGCCAGGCCGAGGGCGACCGCGACCGCCGAGCCCGAGGAGGATCCGCCCGAGATCCGGCTCGGGTCCCAGGCGTTGCGGACCGCGCCGTACGGGCTGCGGGTGCCGACCAGGCCGGTCGCGAACTGGTCCAGGTTGGTCTTCCCCACGACGAGCGCCCCGGCCGCCCGCAGCCGCGCAACGGCGGTGGCGTCAGCAGTGGGCGGGTAGGCGAACGAGGGCGCTCCGGCGGTCGTCGGCAGGCCGCGGACGTCGATGTTGTCCTTGACCGCCAGCAGGCGTCCGGCCAGCGGCAGGACCTCTCCGCCGGCCACCTTCGCATCGATCGCGGCGGCCTCCTCGAGCAGGTCGGCACGCGTCCGCAGCGAGATCCAGATCTCCGGACGATCCGATGCCTCGATGCGGTCGAGGGCCTCGGTGGCACGGGCGACCGCGCCGCCTGGAAGGGAGTGGATCAAGAGCCGAGCCCGTCGAGAGGACGCACCGCGGCGATGACCTGCCCCGGGACGATCTGCTCGCCCGGCTTCACGTAGACCTCGACCACCTCGCCGGCGACCGGAACCGGGACGCTCGCCTCCATCTTCATCGCCTCGACGACCATCAGCGGGGCGTCCTGGGTCAACCGCGCGCCGCTGCTCGCGACGACCTTCCAGACGGTCGAGGTGAACGGCGCGGTCACCTGCACGCACCCCTCCGGCACCTCGACATCCGACGGTTCGCCCCGCACGTCGATGCGGTCGCAGATGTCGAACTCCCCCGCGTCCTTCCAGCGCTCGCGCTCCTCCTCGAAGGCGGCGGACTGCTGGTCACGAAAACCTGCGATCGAGTCCGCGTTGGCGGTCAGGAAGCGGTCGTACTCCTCGATCGAGAAGGTGCCCTCCTCGGTCTCGAACTCGCCACGCCCGGCGTCGACCTCCGCCCGCAGTTCCAGGAGCTCCTCCGCGGAGACCGGGTACCACTCGATTCGGTCGAAGAACCGCAGCGCCCACGGGTCGTCGTGGAAGAGCCCACCCGCGCTCGTCGACCTCCGGAAGCGGTTGAAGACCTGCGTCGTCCGTCCGACGAGCTGATATCCGCCCGGCCCCTCCATCCCGTAGATGCACATGTACGCGCCGCCGATACCGACGGAGTTCTCCGCCGTCCAGGTGCGCGCCGGGTTGTACTTCGTCGTCACCAGACGGTGCCGCGGGTCCAGCGGTGTCGCGACCGGCGCGCCCAGATAGACGTCGCCCAGCCCGAGCACCAGGTACGTCGCGTCGAAGACGGTCCGATGGACCTCCTCGACAGAGGCGAGCCCGTTGATCCGGCGGATGAACTCGATGTTCCACGGCGCCCACGGCGCGTCGTCGCGTACGCCCGCGGTGTAGCGCTCGATCGCCTCCCGGGTCGCCGGGTCGTCCCAGGAGAGCGGCAGCCGCACCCGCCGCGAGGGCACGGCCAGCTCCGAGGTGGCCGGAAGGTCCTCCTCCAGCTCCCGCAGCAGCCCCGCGACCTGGCCGGCCCGCAGTAGCGAGGAGTCGGTGTGCACCTGCAGCGACCGGATCCCCGGGGTGACGTCGATGATTCCGGCAGGCGCGTGCTCGGCCAGGGCCGACTGCAGCGCGTGCACCCGCATCCGGAGACCCAGGTCGAGCGTCATCGGCCCGTACTCGACCAGCAGAGAGTTGTCACCGCTTCGCCGATAGGTGACCTCCGGCCGCGCCGACGTCTCGGGCAGCCGACCCAGGACACCGTCGTCGCCGTCGCCACCCGCACCGCCGACCACCGTCAGGGAAGCGCGACGGTTGACCAGGCCGGCGGCCTTGCCCTCCCGCACCGGCACGAACCGCACCGTGTCGCCCGGACGCAGCTGCCCGATCTTCCACAGCTCGCCGCTGGCGACCACCGCCGGGCAGACGAAGCCGCCCAGCGACGGCCCGTCAGGGCCGAGGATGATCGGGGTGTCGCCGGTGAAGTCGAGCGACCCCACCGTGTAGGGCGTGTCGTGGATGTTCGAGGGATGCAGCCCGGCCTCGCCACCGTCGGCACGTGCCCAGGTCGGCTTCGGCCCGATCAGGCGTACGCCAGTGCGAGCCGAGTTGTGGTGCACGCGGTAGCTCGCCGAGTAGAGCTGATCCAGGTCCGAGCGCGTGAAGAACTCCGGGGCACCGTGCGGGCCCTCGGTGACACCGATCTCCCACCTGTTGGTCAGCGCCGGCCTCCGCGACTCCGGGGTCGCCGCAGGCTGTGCCTGCGGGTCGACCGCGGTTCCGGGGCGCAGCACGTCACCGCGCTGGAGCGTACGTCCGGCGTGCCCGCCGAACCCGCCCAGCGTGAACGTCGAGGCGCTACCCAGGTAGTCCGGCACGTCCAGGCCACCTCGGACCGCGATGTAGGTCCGCAGGCCCGGCCCGTCGGTGCGACCCAGCGTCAGCGTCGCCCCCGCGGGGAGCTCGATCGGCTCCCACTGCGGGACAGGGGCGCCGTCGACGCTGACCGGCATGGGGGCCCCGGTCACACAGACGACGGCGGGATCGGAGAAGACCAGCGTCGGCCCCCCG
>JALZDD010000608.1 GCA_030862715.1 Actinomycetota bacterium
TGCTCGAGGTGCTGCGGACGTACGCCGCCGGGCTCGCCGACCTCGGCAGCAGGCTGGTGATCGTCACCGACAACGAGCGGCTGGTGCGCCAGCTGGAGACCGACGGCACGCTCGGCGCGGCGGGCTCCGTCTACCAGGGCACAGCGGTGATCTGGGAGGCCACCCGGCAGGCCTACGAGGATGCCGTCGCGTGGGTTGCGCAGGACGAGGACGAGTCCACGGAGCATGATCGGCCCAGGGCCGGGAGCACCTATCGCGACCCGCACGAGGGCGACTGGCCACCCGACCAGATGGCCCTCTGAACGTCGCCAGAACCCGCTCGTTCACCCCTTTCCGGCGATCACCGACACCTCCCTGCGCACGCACGCTGGGATCGTGACGACCTCGGTGGCCCCTCAGCACTCGCCCACGGACTGGCGCGAGCTGATCGCGATCCTGCTGCTGTCGGTGACGGCGATCCTGACCGCCTGGACCGGTTTCCAGGCCAGCAAGTGGAGCGGCGCCATGTCGATCTCCTTCTCGCAGGCATCCACGAACCGGATCGAGGCCGCCCGGATGGAGGCCACGGCCAACCGGAAGCTGTCGGTCCAGGTGTCCCTGTTCACGCAGTGGCTCGAGGCCTATCAGAGCGGCGACACCGAGCTCACCGCCTTCCTCCAGGCGCGGTTCCCGGAGCCGCTGGCCACGGTCTTCCCCGCCTGGCTCGACGCCCGGCCGCTGAAGGACCCCAACGCTCCCGCGACGCCGTTCGACATGGAGCAGTACGTCATCCCCGAGTCCGTGCACGCCAGAGCAGCGGACGCGACCGCCGACCGCAAGTTCCGCCAGGCGCTTCGCAACAACCAGCGCGGCGACAACTACACCGTTCTGACCATCGGTTTCGCCACGGTGCTCTTCTTCACGGCCCTCTCCGAGCGGATGCGCCGCCGCAGCGCCCAGTGGGCGCTGCTCTGCATCGGTGGCGTGGGCTTCGTGCTGCTGGCGGTCGTGCTCCTGACGTTCCCGAAGATGATCTGACTCCCGGTCACCTGAAATAGGTGATCCTCAGCAGTCTTTCGCCATTTACTTTGAGAAGCATCGCGGGAAGTCCGGACAATCATGCCTGGCTCACCGACGGCGCGGTGCCGCTCATCAGCACACTCCCCCCAGAACGAGCGCACGACGCCGACGTGGCATCTGAGCTCTGACTGAGGGGAGAGGTTGTGCAGCGCAGCAGGTCGGCGCCCGCTACGTACTCGACGACAGAAGGACCCACACCGATGCCGCGCCGCGAGGCGCCGGTGGTGATACCCACATCGAGGTCCGGTGACAACTCAGGGAGCGCCCCCTGGCCTCGCCTCCCGAGGGTCTACGTGCCACGACATTCGCTGTGGGCCGACCTCGACCGCTCCGCCGATGCCGCGATCACGCTGCTGATCGCGCCCGCCGGTGCCGGCAAGACCCTGGGGGTCGCCGGATGGCTGCGGCAGCAGACCGGCGACGGACCCCCGCGCGCACAGCGCTGGGTGGACGCCGACGGCTCGATGAGCCCCGACCAGCTCTCCAGCATGCTCGACGAGGCAGCGGAGGGCACGCCCCCGCGCATCGTCATCGACGACGCACACCTGCTTCGCGCGGCCACAAACCGGATGCTCAACGAGAGGCTCAACGACGATCCCGACTCCATGCGTCTGGTGATGATCAGCCGTTGGGACCTGCCCTTCACCAGGCTCGTGCCGGAGCTGCTCGGCAACTTCTCGGTCGTCCGAGGCAACGTGCTGCAGCTGAGCGACGCCGAGGCCGAGGCGCTCATCGTCGAGCACGCCCGCACCCATTCCCGGCCCGTCATCGACGCCATCGTCCAGCAGGCCCGCGGCTGGTGTGCCGCGGTCGTCCTCGCGGCCCGGTCGGTCCACGCAAGCCCTCCGGGCAGGGCTGGCGAGGCCGCTTTCGAGGACGGAACCGTCGGCCTCGGTGACCGGGTCGCGAGTGAGGTGTTCGCGTCGCTGTCCGCGCGCGCGAGGCACCTGCTGCTGTGTACGTCGGCCGAGACCGTCGTGACCGCCAGGACCGCCGCCCATCTCTCCCAGGATCCGAGCGCCGGTGAGACGCTGGCCGATCTGGAGAGCACCGGACTGCTGGTGACCCGCGCGGTCCCGCTCGTCCCCGACGCCGAGGCCGAGGAGGCCTACCGGATCCATCCGCTGCTCGCGGAGGTCGTACGCCGCCGGCTGGTCGCCGGCGGGGTCGACATCGCCCGGGCGCGATCGACGGTGGTGCGTGCTGTCCGGATCGACCGGACGCGCGGCGAGGCGCGGGGCGCGCTGCGGCGGCTCGAGGCCGTCGGCGCCCATGAGGAGATGGCCGTCGTGCTCGCCGACGACGGCGTCAGGACGGTGTTGCGCGGCGACGGCGACCGTCTCAGCACCTTCGCGCGCAACCTCGCCGAGCACGTCGAGACGACCCCGAGGGCCTGGTTGGCACTCGCGATCGAGGCCTGGCTCGACGGCGGCGTACCCGAGGCCGAGCACTGGCTGGACCGGTGTCTGGCGGAGTCGGCGGCGATGTCGGAGGAGGAGCTCGCCTGCATCGGGCTGATGCGGGCCCGACTCGGTCTCGAGCCCCTGCGCGCCGCGGCCGACCGGGCGGCCGAGGTCGTCCGGGGAAGGCACGGCACCGGCGGCGAGGCCGACATCCTGCCGCAGCTGCTCACCGAGCTCGGCATCACCCAGAGCTGGCTCGGTCTCCTGCTGGAGGCGGAGCAGAACCTCACCTCGGCGATCGGTCTGGCCCGCACCTGGGACATGCCGGCGGTCGGGGCCGACGCCTCCAGCCATCTGGCGATGACCGAGTACATGCTCGGTCGCGAGGCGGCATGCGGAGAGATCGCTGACGAGGCCGCCAACCTCCTCGAACGGGCCGACCACCCGCAGAGCCCTCGTAGCGACTTCACCCGCACCCGGACGGCGCTGGCCGCAGCGCTGGCGCGCACCGCACGGCTCCCCTGGCTCGGGCTGGTGCCCATCCCGGACGCAAAGCTCCATCCCGCCGACCTGTGCACGCGGTTCTGGATGCGACTCCGGGAGGCACACATCACCCTGTCCGGCCACTCGGTTGTACGGGCCCGCCAGATTCTCGGGGAACCGCTGGACCTGCCCGGGGCCTTCCGGCTGCCGGACCACCTGCAGGTCGCGCTCCTGCTCAACCGGGCCGAGCTGGCCGCGTTGGCCACCGACCGGCGTTCGCTGAAGTCCGTGGAGGCCGCGCTCACCGAGCGCGGGATGACCGGCGAGGCGGCGTTCGTCAAGGCGCTGCGCGCCGACCTCGACGGAAACCGGCGACTCGCCGCGGACCACTTCGAAACCGCCGCCCGGCAGACGACCTGGTCCCAGCCGATGACCCGAGGGATCGCGCTCGTCGGTCGCGCGGAGCTGCTCCACGAGCTGGGCGACGTCGACGCGGCCGCCGAGCTCCTCCAGCAGGTCGCGATCGAGACCGAGGTGCGCCAGAACGCGATCCCGTTCCTCGGCTGGACCCGGCAGGGAACGCCCGTCCAGACCATGCTTGGACGGTTCCCAGCGCTCCGGCCGCATCGCTGGATCGGCCGGATCTCCTCGGGCATGGTGGACATGCCCAGCCTGACCACGTACTTCGACCAGGGCACGCCCCGACCGACCGAGACGGTCGACGAGTCGGCCGGGCCGCTCCCCGGGCTGAGCGCCCGGGAGCGCGACGTTCTTCGCGAGCTGGCCCGCGGATCGACGTACGCCGACATCAGCGCCGCGCTGTTCGTCTCCGAGAACACGGTGAAGACCCACGTCAGCAGCCTGTACGCCAAGCTCGGCGCCTCACGGCGCAGTCAGGCGCTGGCCGTGGCGCGGAGCCTCAACCTCATCTGACCCCGTCGTCGGCCACGGCAGCCTCGGTGGGTCCCGGCGGCCGGGCCAACACCTCCACGACCAGCAGCACGGCGCCGGCGATGAGCACCAGCGTGAGTGTCCAGGCGCCGGTCGGGTGGTCGGCGAGGGCGTACGTCACGACGACGATGCCGGCGATCAGGACTCTGATCGCGGTGCGGTAGCGGCCCAGGAAGGCACCTACCGGTCCGGTGCCCAGGCCCGCGCTGTCGGACCGGGTGCGAACCGCCTCCAGCGTTCTGGAGGCGCCACGGCGTACACCGACCGCCGAGGCCGCCGGACCGCTCACCCACGCGACCAGGGCGACGGCCAACGAGAGCACCAGGACCGCCCGCAGGTTGAACCTGATGAACCGCACGACGGTGTCGTAGAAGACCGTCGCGGCGTCGATCGAGAGCCCCTCGGCACTGACCGCGTTGAGGTAGAAGGCCCGGAATCCGTTGAGGGCCAGGCCGAGCACGAGCATCGAGCCGGCGATCACCAGAGCGGCCGCCAGCAGCGTACGCCGCTTGCGCACGCTGACCAGGAGAGCGATGCCGAGCAGCACGATGGCCGCGATCGGCAGGGCGCGTGCCAGGGCGGTCAGGAGCTGGAACCCGCTCTGGGCCTTGGGGAGCTGGTCGGACTCGAACACGGTGAAGCTCGCGTTGACCTCAGGGATCCTCGCGGCGGGCCCGAAGCCCTGGTCGACGAGCCGTTCCTTGACGACCTCGATGAAAGCGGCGAGGTTGATGGTGACGGAGTTTCCCTCCAGGCGTACGGCGCTCTCCTTGCCGGTGAGCAGTGCGACCATCTGGGCGTGCGCCTCGCGGTTCGCCTCGTCCCAGGCGGTGGCGAACGCATCGGTGCGTACGACCTTGTCGACCTGTGTGGCGATGAAGTTGTCGGCGGCGGTGGCGAGCGGTGTGGAGAGCGTCTCGAGCCCGTCGGCGACCTGCGGTCCGAGACCGGCCTGCCGAAGGGCCTCGACGATCCGGACGATGATCTGACGGATGTCGACGCGGGTGGTGAGCTCCTCGGTGATGCGGTTGGCGATCGCGTTCTGCATCGCCGGGTCGGAGGCCAACGGGGTGACCGTCTCGACATACCGGTCGGTGTCGCTCACCTCGTCCCGTGCCCAGGTGGCCACGACGGCCAGCGGGCAGATCACAGCGAGCAGCGTGAGGCACAGCGCCACCACCACACCGCGCCACCAGCCACCCCTGCGCGTCGGCTCAGGGGTGGCGGTGGACGGCTCGGCCCGAAGGCCCATCTCGCTCTCGAGCGCAGCGACCTCCGCGCGTAGCCGGCTCAGGCGAGCGAGCTCGCTCTCGGCCGGGCGATCGTCCGTGCGGGGTGCCGGCTCCTCGCTCATCTCGACACCTCAGCCCTTGGCCTCGGCACGGAGGCGGAAGGCCATCACGATGGCGATGAGGCCGACGGCGATCAGCCAGACGCAGGAGACCACCAGGAGCGCGCCCAGGGACACCTCCGGGTTGATGAGGAGCACGGCACCCGCGAGGACCGTGATGGCCCCGGCGGTGATGTCCCACATACGTCGGCCCGGAGCCGGCCGGAGGACGGCACCGATGATGTCGACGATGCCTCCGATGACCCACCAGGCTCCGAGCAGGAGGGTGACGATGAGCAGCGTCTGCACCGGGTCGCGCAGGAAGAGCAGCCCGACGATGATCGCCAGCGCCCCCGAGAAGCCCACGACGGCTCGCAGGCCGCCTTCCATGGAGCGGCCGGCCACGGCGGCGATGAGGCGGAACACTCCCGAGACGATGATCTGGATCGCGACGATCACCGCGAGGACGACGAGCGTCTGCTTCGGCCAGACCGCCAGGATGACGCCGAGTGCCGTGGTGACCAGCCCGTAGGCCAGGACCAGGCCCCAGTAGTCCCCGAGGCCCTCGAACACGGACCCGGAGCCCACTGGACGGTCCGGCGTGGTCGCGCTCGGATCCTGGTCGGCACCCGAGCCCCGTACGTCGGGGCCCGGGATGTCGGAGCTCGCCATGTCAGAGCTCGGCACGGCTCGACATCAGCTGCGCGAGCGACCAGATGACGAAGATGTAGAGCGCCAGCATCGCGAGCGACCAGAACGGGTAGTAGGGCATGAACATGAACGCGGAGATCGCGCCGATGACCGCGATCACGATGCCGGAGACACGGGCCCATGTCTGTCCCAGGATCATGCCGATGCCGATGGCTATCGCGATCGCCCCCAGGACGATGTGGATCCAGCCCCAGGCGGTGATGTCGAACTGATAGACGTAGTCGATGCCGTTGACGTAGACCTTGTCCTCGGCCACGGCAGCGATGCCGGCGAGGATCTGGAAGATGCCTACCGTCGTGAGGATGGTGCCTGCGAAGATCGCACCGGAGAAGGCGAAGGCGGTCTTGACCGGAGTGTCGTAGCCTCCGCCTCGTGGTGTGGTGGTGCTCATGATGGGGTACTCCCTGTGGTCGTGAGCGGTTTCTCGTCGACCGCTTCGGTGGACGAGAAGTTAGGCCGCTTCAGCACCGGCGGGCTCACCCGCAACGGGCGATCCTCGGCGCCGTCAGGAGTGTCGAACCTCCACACGGTCGGAGTTCCGGTCGACATGCCCTCTCCCCCGCTCCTGGTATCCGTCAGCCGAGCAGTCGCTGTTTGGCGGCCGCGAACTCCTCGTCGCTGAGCACCCCCTGGCTGTGCAGCTCACCCAGCTTGGCGAGCTGCCCCGTCAGATCGCTCTGCGCCGGTGCCGCCGGAGCGGGCGGAGGCGCGGGCGGCGGTGCGGGTGGAGGGGGCGGCTGGGCCGCGGCGTACTGCTGTTGTTCGTACGCCTGTACCTCGGCCTGCTCCTGGGCCCTGGCCGCCTGCCGGCGGTTGATGGCGTTCGACGTCGCGGTGGCGGTGCCGGCGATGACCGCCGTACGTGCGGCGGCACCGATGAGACCGGGCCGGCCGATGCGTCTGGCGAGCATGGCGTCTCCTCTCTAGCAAGCTACGGATGCGAAGGCGAGGTCGACGTCCTCGCGCGGGACGCGCAAGAACAGCTCGACCTCGGCCCCGACGCTCCGGATGCGTCCGACGGCCTCTCGCGCCCAGACCTGCTCGTAGACGACCGCGAGGCCGGCCTGGCCAGGGTCGAGGCAGGTGGCGAAGAGCTCGATGTCGGTGTCGCTCAGCAGGTCGTTGGCGTCGATGTCGAGCCCGGCCAGCTCCG
>JALZDD010000617.1 GCA_030862715.1 Actinomycetota bacterium
CGTGGATGAGCTCGGTCGCATAGCCCAGCAGTCCCTCGCTGTGGCTGGTGAGGTAGGGCAGCAGCTCGGTGTCGGCACCGTGGGTCGCCGAGACGACCGCATGCAGCAGCTTGTTGTCCTGGGCACGATCGAGGACGCCGTACGTCGCCTGGCGGATCGCCCGGATGAAGTCGTCCTCCTGGTCGAAGGCCGTGCTCACGACCGCGAGGAACTGCTCCAGCTCACGCAGGATCAGCGACTTCGCCAGGGCCGGCTTGGCGCCGATGTCGTTGTAGACGGTCTGCCGGCTGACCCCGCACCGCTGGGCGATGCGGGACATCGTCACACTCGCCCACCCGGTCTCGGTGGTCATCTCCACGGCGGCATCGAGGATCCGCTGTCGAGTGGTTTCAGGTTCGCCGGCCCCCATGAGGGCAGAGTCTAGGGCCTGCCTACCGCAGCGCACCGCCGGTCCTACGACTCGACCGAGTCGGAGGCGAGCGGCACGAAGTCGACCTTCTCCCGTACGCCACAGTCGGGGCAGCACCAGTCGTCGGGGACGTCGGCCCACGCGGTCCCGGCGGCGAAGCCCTCGGCCTCGTTGCCCTCCTCGACGCGGTAGGTGTAGCCGCAGCCGGGGCAGCGAGCGGCCAGCACCTCGGCCGCGATGACCTGGGCGACGGTGTCGTCGCCGGCCTCGCCCTGGTCGACGGCGAGCGGCGGATACTTCGCCAGGATCCTGTCCCGCTTGCGCGGCAGGATGTTGGCCCGCGACATGTCGCCGTCGAAGTGCGCCAGCACCCGGGGGTCCATCACCCGGCGCCAGACGGGCGGCAGGATCGCGAGCAGGATCATCCCGGCATAGCCGGTCGGCAGCACCGGAGACTCCTTGTAGTCACGCAGGGTCTGGTAGCGGCGTACGGGGTTGGCGTGG
Source organism: Actinomycetota bacterium (assembly GCA_030862715.1). The sequence goes on from JALZDD010000617.1 coordinate 914, forward strand.
TGGTCACTGTGGCGCTGCAGGTGGTAGAGCAGCACGTTGGTGGCGATGTTGTTGGAGTTCCAGGAGTGGCTGGGGTCGACGCGCTCGTAGCGCCGGCCGACCTTTTGGCGCAGCATCCCGTAGTGCTCCATGTAGTTGATCACCTCGAGCAACGAGAACCCGACGACGGCCTGGATCAGCAGGAACGGGATCACCACGGGCCCGAGCCACACGATCAGCCCACCCCAGAGCACCATGGACATCAGCCAGGCGTTGAATACGTCGTTGCCGATCCGGAACGGGTGCTGGTCGCGGCGGGCGTACCTCTTCTTCTCCAGCCGCCAGGCGCTCTTCAGCGACCCCACGACCGTGCGGGGCCAGAATGTGTAGAAGGACTCGCCGACCTTGGCCGACGCCGGGTCCTCGGGAGTCGCGACGCGGACGTGGTGGCCGCGGTTGTGCTCGATGTAGAAGTGGCCGTAGAAGCTCTGCGCGAGCGCGACCTTGGAGAGCCAGCGCTCGACGTCCTCGCGCTTGTGGCCGAGCTCGTGGGCGGTGTTGATGCCGATGCCGCCGATGCAGCCGACCGAGATCGCCAGTCCGACCCGGTCGATGATGCTCAGGGTGTGGCCGTCGAGGGCGCCGTGGGCGGCCATGGCCATGCCGCCGATGAAAACGGCGTACTGCAGCGGCAGGTAGGAGTAGACGATCCAGCGGTAGTACCTGTCGTTCTCCAGCGCCTCGATCATGTCGTCGGGCGGGTTGGACTTGTCGAGCCCTGCGAACAGGTCGATCGCCGGGACGACGACGAGGATGATGATCGGTCCGGTCCACAGGAACGCGCTGATGTCGGTGAGATGCCAGCCACCGATCGCGATGAACCCGAGGAGCGGCACCACCAGGCCCAGCAGCCACAGATAGCGCTTCTTGTCGCGCCACTGTTCGGTCGAGCCGTCCGGCACCGTGCTGTTGGCGATCTCCATCGTCGTCCCCCTTGACAAATCAGAACTATCTGTCAAGTGTCGTACGTCACGTCGGGGGTTGTAAATAGGATGGGGCCATGACGACGAGCCTGCCCTTCGGCATCGACTTCGGCGGCACGGGCATCAAGGGTGCCCCGATCGATCTCGCGACCGGCGAGTTCGCCGAGGAACGCGTACGCATCCCGACCCCCGAACGCTCCACCCCTGACGCCATCGCCGAGATCTTCGTGGACCTGTTGTCCCAGTTCCCGGACTACGACGGGAAGGTCGGCGTGACCATCCCCGGCGTCGTACGTCACGGGGTGGTCCACTCCGCTGCCAACATCGACAAGTCCTGGATCGGCGCCGACGCGGACGCGATCTTCACCGCGGCCACCGGGCGCGACGTCCACGTGGTCAACGACGCCGACGCCGCCGGCCTGGCGGAGGTCCGCTACGGCGCCGCGAAGGGACGCCGCGGACTGGTCATCATGACCACGCTCGGCACCGGCATCGGCTCGGCGCTCCTCTACGACGGCGTGCTCGTGCCCAACTCCGAGCTCGGTCACCTCGAGCTCGACGGCCACGACGCTGAGACCCGCGCCTCCAACATCGCCCGCAAGCGCGAGGACCTCTCCTGGAAGCACTGGGCCAAGCGGCTGCAGAGGTACTACCAGCACCTGGAGATGCTCTTCTCGCCCGACCTATTCCTTGTCGGCGGAGGGGTCTCGAAGGAGGCGGCGGAATTCCTGCCGCTGCTCGACCTCGACACCGAGATCATCCCGGCGAAACTGCTCAACACCGCGGGGGCCGTCGGGGCCGCGCTGTACGCCGAAGAGCTCGCCACCGACTGACGGCGGCGGACCGCTTGGTGGCGAGCCGAATGGCGGCGGGCCGACTGGCGGCGGAGGCGGAGCCGGGCGATCCCAAGGGGCACCGGCCCGCTTCGTCTCCTTGACCTGAGCGAGGAACGCCTTGCGGTTCGCCCGCCGCAGCCGGCGAGCCTCGCGTCGGCGCCGCGCCCACGGGCTGCGAAGCACCCGGAACGCCGCGTACGCCCCGGCGACGAGCACGATCAGCGCGACGAGCCCGACAGCCAGCGCCCAGTCCGCCCGGGCGCGTACGCCGGCCGCGGTGGCCGAGGCGTCCTCGAGATAGCCGTTGTTCAGGTCGGCTCGCGCACTGGCCGCGCCCACGTCGAGGAACAGCACCAGCTCCCCGAGCTCGGTCAGCGGGTTCTGCATCCCCTCGACATCGGCCGTCGCCTCACCGACCTCGGTGATCACCTCGGCGGTGCGGGGCAGCGTGGTGGCGAGGTCGCGGTACCGGTCGTCCTCGTTGGCACCCTCGTACGCCTCCTTCGCCGCGGCGGGCACCGGCAGATCGGCCTTCTCGGCCGCCTCCTGGACCGCAGCGGCATCGGCGTTCGCCTCACCGATCAGGCCCACGACGCCGTCGACGTCCTCGAAGGTCCATGCCGCCATGACGTCGCGGAGCCCCAGCGGCGGCAGCCACTCGCCGTTGACGCGGTCGATCTCGGCGTACGTCTTGCGGGCCTCGGCCCTCGGCTCGAGCTGCTTGGACTCGGCGCGGGTGAGCACCCAGTTCTTCAGCGGCTTCTCCG
>JALZDD010000619.1 GCA_030862715.1 Actinomycetota bacterium
CCGGCTGAGATGCCGGGCGAGCTCGTCGGCGGGTGGGGCGGGGTAGTCGTACTCCATGTTGAAGTCGACCTGCAGTCTGGCCGCGGTCTCGAAGTCGGCCCAGGTCGTGGCGGTGCGCGTCTTCATGCACCCACTGTGACACCGCCGTGGGAGCCGCGATGGAGCGTGGCGTGAGTGGGTACCGCCGAGGGGATCGTGAGGTGCGTCACAGGGTGCTACCTTGGCAGGACCCAGCCTCAAACGGCCGAGCTCCAAAGGGGGAGTGATGGTTCGTAGCGATCTGCAGGAGCGCCGCATCAGCGCGGCGCGGGCGTGGACCGCCTTCGTGGAGAGCGGCGATGCCGCTGAGGACTTCGTCAGGCCGGAGATCCTGACCAGCTGGACGCGCTCGGCGACGGCCGTCAGACCCGACGTGCGCGAGGCGCCGCTGGCGGATGAGGACGAGACGCGCGAGATGTGGCGCGGGTCGCCACTCCAGGTCGCGGTCGAGCGGGTCGAGGAGGAGCTGCGGTGCACCGCCGACGACGGCGACCTGGTCATCGCGGTGACCGACCCCGACACCCGGGTGCTGTGGACGTACGGCGGCCGGGTGATGCGGCGGAAGGCGGAGTCGGTCAACTTCGTGCCGGGCGGCCGCTGGGACGACGAGAGCGCCGGCACCAACGCGCTCGACCTCGCCAACCGGACCAACGCCCCGACCATGGTCTTCGGACCCGAGCACTATGCCGAGGTCGTGCACAACTGGGTCTGCTGGGCCGCGCCGCTCCACGACCCGGTCACCGGCAAGCACCTCGGTGTCCTCGACCTCTCCACGACCTGGGACCGCACCCACCCGATCGGGCTGGCCACTGCCCGCGTGATGGCGCGGCTCATCGAGGGTGCGCTGCCGAAGATGCCGACCCAGCGGGGCAGCGAGGAGGCGATCGAGCAGCCCGGCCTGGTGCTGACGCTGCTCGGCACCGCCGAAACCTGGCTCGACGGTCAGCGGATGCTGCTCAACCGCCGTCAGACCGAGATCCTCGCCCTGCTCGCGCTCCACCCCGAGGGCCTCTCGCTGGAGCGGCTGCACGCGATGGTCTACGGCGACCAGGCGGTCACCTTCTCGACGCTCAAGGCGGAGGTCTCTCACCTGCGGCATGCCCTCGGCGGCCAGGTCGCCTCGAGGCCCTACCGCCTGCTGATGCCGGTCGTGACCGACGTCGAGCAGGTGCTCGCCCTGATCCGGCACGGCCGGGTGGCCGCTGCTGTGGAGGCGTACGGCGGTGACCTCCTGCCGGGCACCAACAGCCCGGCGCTGGCCGAGATGGCCGAGTACGTCGCGGTCGCGCTGCGCGAGGCGCTGATCGCCGACCCGCAGCCCGATGCGGTGCTGAGCTACAGCGAGCTGGCTCCGTACGACACCGAGGTCGTCGACGTCTGTCTGCGCCGCCTGGGTGGCGGCGCACACCCCGCGTTGCCCCTGCTCAGGGCACGCCTGGCTGCCAGCCGCTGACCAAGAACGGGTACGCCGACCGAGCAGCCAACCGACGCCCAACCCTGCGCGTCCTACTGTGATCTGGCCCACACAGTGACGTCTGGCAGGGAGACAACATGGCCCGGATCAGCATGCGCGTCGACGGTATGAAAGTCACCGACGACGTCGAACCGCGAACGCTGCTCGTGCAGTACCTTCGCGAAGGACTCGGCAAGACCGGCACGGTGATCGGTTGCGACACCAGCAACTGCGGCGCCTGCACGGTCCATCTCGACGGCGACTCGGTGAAGTCGTGCAACGTGCTCGCGGTGCAGGCCGACGGGTGCGAGGTGACCACGATCGAGGGCCTCGCCGACACGGTCGAGAGCGACCTCCACCCGGTCCAGGAGGCATTCCGTGAGTGCCACGGCCTGCAGTGCGGATTCTGCACGCCGGGCATGATCATGCAGTCCGTCGACCTGCTCAAGCGCAACCCTCAGCCCAACGAGGAAGAGATCCGTGAGGGCATCGAGGGCAACCTGTGTCGCTGCACGGGTTACCACAACATCGTCCGCGCAGTGCAGTACGCCAGCGGCCACCTGGCCACGGCTGCCGGCCCCAAGGGCGCGACCGAGGAGGTGGACGCGCTGTGACCGCCGTAGACGCTCGTCCGGAGCAGACCAACGAGATCGGCCGCGACCGTCGCCGCAAGGAGGACGCGCGCCTGATCACGGGACGGACTCGCTGGACCGACAACATCAACCTGCCGGGGATGCTGCACCTCGCGATGGTGCGCAGCCCGTTCGCCCACGCCCGGATCACCGGCATCGACACCAGCGCCGCGGAGGAGTCCGAGGGCGTGATGACCGTGCTGGCCGCCAAGGACTTCGACGAGAGCCTCGGCGTCTGCATCAACGCCTGGCCGATCACGCCCGACCAGAAGACGCCGGCCCACCCGCCGGTCGCCACCGACCGGGTCACCTTCGCCGGTGAGATCGTCGCGATCGTGGCCGCCCGGTCCGCGGCCGCCGCACGGGACGCCGCCGAGATGGTCGAGGTCGACTACGAGGAGCTCCCCGCGGTCGTCTCCCTCGAGGAGGCGGTCAAGGACGAGGTGCTCGCGCACCCCGACCTCGGCACCAACAAGTCCGCCCTCTGGGTCTTCGACAGCGCCCAGGCCGGCACCGGTGGCAACGTCGACGAGGCCATCGCCTCCGCGAAGAGCGACGGCATCGTCATCGAGCGCACCTACCGCCAGCAGCGCCTGATCCCGGCGTTCATGGAGCCTCGCAGCGTGGTGTGCGACCCGACCGGTGAGCAGATCACCGTCTGGAGCGCCACCCAGATCCCGCACATCCTGCGGTTCGCGTTCGCCGCGACCACGGGCGTGCCCGAGTCGAAGATCCGGGTGATCGCGCCCGACGTCGGCGGCGGCTTCGGCGGCAAGCTCCAGCAGACGCCGGAGGAGATGATCGTCTTCGCGATCGCCCGCCGGCTCGGCAAGCCGGTGAAGTACACCGAGACCCGCTCCGAGTCGCTGCTCTCCGCTCACCACGGTCGCGACCAGATCCAGAAGCTGACCCTCTCGGCCACGAAGGAGGGCCAGGTTACCGGCCTCAAGGTCGAGCTCGACGCCAACCTGGGGGCGTACGTCGCCATCGTCGGCGGCGGTGTCCCGGTCCTCGGCGCGTTCATGTTCAACGCGATCTACAAGTTCCCGGCCTACCAGTTCAACTGCCAGACGGTGTTCACCAACACCACCTGGACCGACGCCTATCGCGGCGCGGGACGGCCGGAGGCGACGTACGCCATCGAGCGCCTGATGGACGAGCTGGCCGCCGAGGTCGGGGTCGACCCGCTCGAGATCCGGGAGAAGAACTGGATCAAGCACGAGGAGTTCCCCTTCACGACCATCGCCGGTCTGACCTACGACTCCGGGAACTACGAGGCGGCGACCGCCAAGGCGAAGGAGATGTTCGGCTACGACGCGCTCAGGGCCGAGCAGGCCGAGCGTCGCGCCAACAACGACCCGGTCCAGCTCGGCATCGGCATCTCCACCTTCACCGAGATGTGCGGCCTGGCACCGTCTAGGGTCCTCGGCAGCCTCGACTACGGCGCCGGCGGCTGGGAGCACGCCCAGGTGCGGCTGACGCCGACCGGCAAGGTCGAAGTCATCACCGGGGCCAGCGCGCACGGGCAGGGCCACGAGACCGCGTTCAGTCAGATCGTGGCGGACCGTCTAGGCGTACCTTTCGAGGACGTCGAGGTGCTCCACGGCGACACCCAGATCGCGGCCAAGGGCTATGACACCTACGGGTCCAGGTCGCTGGTCGTGGGTGGTGAGGCGCTGGTGCGGGCCGCCGACAAGGTGCTCGAGAAGGCCAAGCCGATCGCGGCCCACCTGCTCGAGGCGAGCGTCGACGACATGGAGTTCACCGGCGGCAAGTGGACGGTGCGCGGCACCGATCAGGGAATGTCCATCGGCGAGCTGTCCACGGCGGTCTTCGCCGCGCACAACCTGCCTGACGGGGTCGAGGCCAACCTCGACTCCGAGGCGACCTTCGACCCGGAGAACTTCAACTTCCCGCACGGAACCCACCTGTGCGCGATGGAGGTCGACACCGAGACCGGCCAGGTGAAGATGCGGAAGTACGTCTGCTGCGACGACATCGGCAACATCATCAACCCGCTCATCGTCGCAGGTCAGGTGCACGGTGGCCTGGTCCAGGGCATCGCCCAGGCGCTGTGGGAGGACGCGGTGTACGACGACGCCGGGACGCTCGTCTCGGGGAGTTTCGTGGACTACCTGCTGCCGACGGCCGCCGACACGATCAGCTTCGACATCGACCACACCACCTCGCCCGCGACCACCAACACGCTCGGCACCAAGGGCGTCGGCGAGGCCGGCACGATCGCCTCCACGCCGGCGGTGGTCAACGCCATCGTCGACGCGCTGCGCCCGCTGGGTGTGCACGACGTGACCATGCCCTGCACGCCCGAACGGGTGTGGCGGGCGATCAACGAGGGTTCGGCCGGTGGCGAGACCACCGGTGCGGCCGCAGCACACTTCGATCCGTCGACGGGCATGTCCGGGAACGTCGACCGCACGGAAGGAGACGTCCAGTGATTCCCGCATCGTTCGACTACGTCGCCCCGACCACGGTCGAGGAGGCACTGGCCGCCCTCGCGCAGTACGGCGACGAGGCCAAGATCATCGCCGGCGGACAGAGCCTGCTGCCGGTGCTGAGGATGCGCCTCAACGCCCCGGAGTGGGTCATCGACCTCGGTCGCATCGACTCCCTCCGCGGCGTACGCGACGAGGGCGCGGCGATCTTCGTCGGCGCCATGACGCGCCACTGTGACGTCGCGGCCGATCCTCTGGTCGCCGAGCACGCGGCACTGGTCGCGCGTGCCACGGCGACGGTCGCCGACGAGCAGGTACGCCACCGCGGCACGTTCGGTGGCGCGCTCGCCCACGCCGACCCGGCGGGCGACCTCGGAGCCCCGGCCCTTGCCCTGGACGCCGAGTTCGTCATCGCCGGGCCGGCCGGGGAGCGGGTCGTCCCGGGTGCCGAGTTCTTCCAGGGGCTCTTCGAGACGGCCGTCTCGGAGGACGAGCTGCTCATCGGCGTACGCATCCCGAAGCACTCCGGATGGACGGCCCACTACGAGAAGTTCGTCCGGGTCGCCCACCAGTGGCCGATCTGCGCGGTCGGCGCGACCCTCAAGGTCTCCGGCGGCGTGATCGAGGGGGCGGCGATCGGTCTCACCAACATGGGGTCGACCCCGTTGCGTGCCGCCGGCGTCGAGCAGGCGCTGGTCGGTCAGCAGGCCACCGAGGAGGTCGTACGCGACGCCGCGGCCCTGGCCGCGGACGGCGCCGAGCCGCCCTCCGACCTCAACGGCGACGCCGACTACCGGCGTCATCTGGTCACGGTGCTGACCCGCCGCGCCATCGCGAAGGCCCTCGGGGGCTGAGGCGTGGACCTGACGCACCAGTTCACGGTTCCGACCTCGGTCGAGGAGACCTGGAACAGCTTCCTGGACATCGGCTCGCTCGCCGAGTGCTTCCCGGGAGCCCAGGTCACCTCGGCCGAGGGCGACACCTTCACCGGCACGGTGAAGGTCAAGCTCGGCCCGATCGCCATGGTCTACGCCGGCTCCGGCACCTTCGTCGAGAAGGACGAGGCCGCCCGCCGCCTGGTCGTCGAGGCCAAGGGACGGGACAAACGCGGCAACGGCACCGCCGGTGCCAACGCGACCCTGACGATGGCCCCGGAGGGCACCGGCACGAAGGTCGAGATCGTCACCGATCTCGCCGTCACCGGCAAGCCCGCCCAGTTCGGCCGCGGGGTCATGCAGGACGTCTCCGACAAGCTTCTCGGCCAGTTCGTCGCGTGCCTGGAGTCCAAGTCGGCACCCGCCGAGGCGCCACCCGCCGCTGAGGAGCCGTTGGGTGCGGCAAGCCCCGAACCCGCGGTGGCGGTCGCCCCGGCCGGGTCACCGGCTCCGCAGGCCGCGGCGCCGAAGCATGCCCAGCAGCGCGAGGCGCTCGACCTCGGCGCCACGGTCGTACCGGTGCTGATCAGGAACTACGGCAAGAAGATCGCCGTCGGGGTAGCCGTGATCGCGGCGGTGGTGATCGTCTACAGGCTCCTGCGAGGTTGAACCCGTCGCGCAAACCGGATATCACCCGCGCAACGTGGATAGCGAGGGCCGTTCGACCTCTCTAGCGTTTCCATTACGCAGACCCCGCTGCGAGAGGAAACAGAAAAGTGAAGATCGCGGTCATCGGTGCCGGGTTCGCAGGCGTTGCCTCGGCCAAGGTGCTCACCGAGCTCGGTCATGACGTCACCGTCTACGAGAAGGCCCCGGATGTCGGCGGCGTCTGGAGCCGGACCCGTCGTTACCCGGGCCTGACGACGCAGAACAACAAGGACTCCTACACG
>JALZDD010000605.1 GCA_030862715.1 Actinomycetota bacterium
TCAGCTCCGGATCGAGCTCGATCTCCGGCGCCCCCGGCAGATAGCTGGCCCCGATCCCGAGCCCCACGAGCAGCAGCGGCGCCGCCACCCCCGTACGCCGCGCGAACACCGACGCCGCGATCATGATGGCCAGCGCCGCCCCGACGATCAGCAACACGTGACTGTCCACGTTCGGGAGTCTATGTTCGCGAGCGATGACTCAACCGGAGGTGGGCGCGGTGGTGATCGTGGCGGCTCCGGTCGCACTATCGGCCGTAGGTCGCTGGCGGCGCTACCACTGGGCACAGAAGTTCCGGGTCGCGCTATCGGCGGTCCCGGCGGGGTGGTCCCGCCGATCGAGGTAACTATCGGCGGAGGCCGGTCAGGCCGACGTCGAGCGGGTGCTGCCCATACCGTTGATCAGCGCGTGGACGGGTGTCTGGATGGTGACCGACTCTCCATTCGCATCGACGAAGCCCGTTTCGGGCACTGCGAAGACGGCTCGCACGAGCTCGCCGACGATCACATCGCGCTGGTCGTCAGTGGCGATGCCTTCTCGCAGCAGCGGGGTTGCCTCCAGAGCATTCGCTTTGAACCGATTGACCGCTGCCAGGTGTCGGTGCGCCCGGAAGTTCTTGGCGAAGAAAGTGATCCCATACGCGATGGTGGCAAGCACCAGGGCGCGGCCGGCGATGGCAGAGATGGCCGCCCCAGTCTTGGCGTCTGGATCGGGTGCCCACCACTCGAAGAGGACGAGCGCGGTGACAACGAACCCAGCCATCGTGGCAGTGACACCCCAGGCCGCCCACCGACCGGCCGTATCCTCCGCTGTCGCACGATCCTTGTAGAGGGTGGCGGCGGAGACGGCGCCTGTCTCGGCAGCACGTGTGCGGATCGTATCCAGCGTGTGCACGGCCTCATTTCTCAGCGTGACGATCTCGTCTAGAACGGCCAGGATGCGTTGCCGCTCATCGGGAACCGTGTCCGCTTCGGGAGCGCGGTACGGGCGGACATTCTTGGCCAACCAGTCCCGGTGCGCCCGGATCCCATCGACGATCTCCTGACGTTCTTTGTTGGGATTCGCGGCTCCCGGCGACACCTCGAACCGCTCGAGCTGCGTGATCAGCTGGGCCAAGCCGTCCGCTTGCGCTTCGGCATTCTGCGGATTTAGGCCAGGTGCTCCCCAGAGTTCCCTCTCCGACATGTACGCAGCGACGGAGGCATCGCGAGCGATCTCCTCGAGCATCTCCGTCTCGTTGAGAAACTGATACCCAGGGGGAAGGTCTTCCCTTCTCAGGCTCTCGATCTGCTGCGAGGTAAGGCCCCCCGCGATGTCCGACCACGTGCTGGGCATTGACTGGCCCTTCCTCTATCTGTGATCTCTCGCGCCCGGGTCCTCCTGGCGATGGGCGAGGCCCGAAAGCTGCTCCGCCAGTCCGCAGGCTACTGCTGCAGACCGACATTTACGTGCCGATCTGGGCCGGGCTTACGAACACCCCCTGCGAGGCCTGCCCAAGCAATACGTTTGGGCGCATGGAAATCGAGCTCGCGGCGCTCATCCTCTCCGCCGCCGCCTTCGTTCTCAGCGGCTGGGCTGCCTGGAACTCACACCGTCAGACCGAGGCGAGCAAGCGGCAAGCTGACGCAGCAGAAGACCAGCTCGCGCTGATGCGGGAGCAGCAGGACGCTCTCGACGCTCGACCGTTGCACCTCACGCATTTCAATGGCGGCGTGTACCAGTTGACCAATATCGGGTCCCTGACCGCCTACGACGTCAGCGTGGAGGGTGGTGCACGAATTCAGTGGCGCACGGCGCCAGAAGACTCCAAGCTCGGCCCGGGCGAGAGCGCGACCCTCGCTGTCATGCTGCAGTCCAAGAGCAGGCGGATGACCATGCGTTGGGCGACTGAGCCTGGCGGCGAGACGAAGGAAATGACTCAGCTGCTCCCATCCAGGCCGCCCAACTCACCCACCTCGAGCCGGGTGACGACGGGCTAGAGGGGGTAGCCGTCTCCTCGATCCGGCTCGCCAGCACCAGCGCCGGCGGCCGCGGCCCACTTCGGGTGGAGCGTGGCTCGGCCCTTCTCGATCAGCTCGTCGACGACGGCGAGCATCTCGGGGTCGAGGTCGGGCTCGCTGGCCCGGTACTGGGCCAAGGTCGACGCCTTCTCGATCACGAGCGAGATCGTCACGTTCGGCCGCCGGTCCTCTGTGGTCATCGGTTTCCCCCTCAGAACAAGCCGCCGTTGAAGAGCTGGTCAAGGAGGTGACTGGTGCCCTTGGCCGACTCGGCGGTGATCGTGGTCTTGGCGCCGTTCCAGGCCGGGGCCAGCAGCCCCTTGACTGCTTGAACGCTCCGCTTCACCACGCGCCGGTCCGGCGTCGCGGTCGGCTCGACGTTGACGACCTCCCCGCGGACCATCTCGATTTCCTCGCGAAGCTCGGTGGCCTCCTCCTCGGAGAGCTCGAACGAATCGATGTTCTCGAGGAGCTCGGTGAGGACGCTCACGAGCTGCTCGTAGCCGGGCGAGACCTGCTCGACGACGTTGTGCTCCTGGTGCTGGCTGTTGTGGTCACCGACAGCGACCTGAGCGTAATCACCAGCGTGGATCACGGGCCCGTCCCCGTAGTGGTGATGAATCGCGGGCTCAGCCGACTTCACGGAAGGCGAGTCCGCTGCCTGCGACGCCATGCCCGTGGCCGGGTTGTCACGGTGCGCGCGGCCGGCCGCGGTGATCTGGACCAGCGGGTGCGGGTGACCGAGCCCTCGAGCTGAGACGATGAGGTTCGCCTCTTCCAGTTGGCCAGCAGCATCGGCGACCTCCTGTGGCGTGTAGGGAAGGAAGTCTGCGGATCCGTCGAACTCGCCCAGAGACCTACGGGCGCCTGGGGTCGTGTCGGTCATGTTGTCGATCCAGCACAAGAGGTCCCAACTGCTGCGCTTCCGCCGGCGGGATCGGTCCTTCTGGTGGTCCTCGACGGTCTTTAGGGCGTCCTTCCCCGCGGCGGTCAGGTAGCAGTCCCCAGCAGCTCGCTGGCCCTTGCGCAGAAGACCTGCAGAGCTGAGGCTCTGCAGCACCTCGATCGCGGTCTCCAGAGGGCCGTCATCCAGGACGGGCACGAAGTCGTCTACGAAGGTCATCTGGCCCTCCGCCTCGAGGTCGCGGGTGCGCACAAGAGCGCGGTACTCGTGGTCGCTGAGGCGGTCGACGATCATGTCTTCTCCACTGGGTCCGGGAGGGGACATCGCAGGCCACCCTGTCGCAGCCACACCTCCGTGTGCCTCAACCGGGATGCTGATCGGGTTCTTCGCGAACTCGCGTTCCATGTCGCGCGCGATCCCGCGGACCCACTTGTTCATCCCCTGCTTGGTACCGATGTCGATGCGTCGCGGCATCTTTTCCCCCTAAACCCGAGAGGAAACTCTCGAATGCGTGATCACAGGAGACCAGGTCAGACACCCGGAAATCCAACTTTGACCGGCGGGTCCGTCTAAATCGGACGACACTCAGACGCCCGGCGCCCCGCGGACCGGGGTGGCCGCGGGG
>JALZDD010000643.1 GCA_030862715.1 Actinomycetota bacterium
TCGACGATCGAAGCCGTCCCGTCCCAGTTGTTGCCCACCACCATCACGTCCCGCAGATCTGGATTCGCGCTCGCGCTCATTGCTGGAGCGGCCGCGGTGAGTGAGAAGACGAAGAGCATGGCGACGGTGACTGTTGCCGCACGACGCATCGTGGGACCTCCTGGGGGATTCGGTTATCTGAGACACAACGTCTCCGGGCGCGGGGAGGTTACGGCCGTCACGTCCGGAGCGGGGCGTTCCGTGGAGTGGCACCCAGGTGCCGGGTACGCACGGTGTGGCCGAGTATGGGGCCCGTCAAACCCTCGAACGCCTGCTGCCAGCGCGCAGGGTCTACGCTGTGACCTGCGGCCACCGCGTGATCGTTTGTCTTCGCACACCGATGATCGACGGTGTGGCCGTACCCCTCTCCACAGTGCGTCGGGGTCGCGCAGGCATCGGCCTGCGTCCTGTGTCAGGAGGACATGTGCAACGTGGCGAAGTCTGGTGGGTGGAGTTCGACGAGCGGCGGCTGGTCGTGCTGCTGTCGGGAGGCGACGCGTCAGAGATCCAGGTGATGCAGGTCGTCGCTCCGGCGGGGGTCGACATCACCGGTCTGGGCGTCGAAGTGGCAGTAGGTGCCATGGACGGACTGCCCCTTGAAGGCGTGCTTCGGTTCGCGATGCCGCGCCCGGGCTCTACCCCTTGCACGTGGCTGACCACCCTGTCCAGCGACGACCTGATCGAGCGAGCGGGCGCGCTGTCCTCCGCGAAACTCGGCGAGATCGACGATGCCCTCCGTCTTGTTGGACAGGCGAAGGAGCCGACCGCGGCGACGACCGCGAAGCTCAGCGAGATACGTGACCGCCTCCGTCTCGGTGGACTCGGGTAGGCGGAGAAGGAACAGACGCCACCTCTGTCCTCGGCGCACTCACCATCGACATCAGCCTCAGAAGCCGAGACTGGCGTTCTCCAACTGAGTGATCCGCTCCGCCGGACCGTTGAAAGACAAGCCCCGCACCTCATGCCGCCCGAAGCAGAAGAGCAGGAGCTCGCCGACCGGGCCGATGATGGTGACGGGCTCCTCGCCGGCGCGGAGGGTGGCGGTGTCGGTGCCGTTGCTGACCAGCGGGGTGTCGGCGGAGCGGACGAGGCCCTTGCCGAGCAGCTTCAGGGTGCGCCAGAGGTCTCGCTCGGCAGCGGCGGGGAGCGTACGGGGCTCCCAGCCCGGCTGGGCACGGCGGAGGTCCTCGTGGTGGACGAAGAACTCCACCGTGTTGACGGCCTTCTCGATCGGCCCGATCGCGAACGGGGTGCCCTTCGGATCGCGGAGGCGGGCGGCGAGAGCCTCGAGCGGCTGGGCGGCGTACGCAGCCTCCGCCTTCCTCAGCAGGGGCGCGAGCGGTGGCAGGAACATGCCCGGCGCGGCCCACGGGCGGCGTTCGCGTACGAGGAGATGCACCAGCAGGTCCTTGACCTCCCAGCCTTCGCAGAGCGTGGGGGCCGTCGGCCCGAGGGAGACGGCGGTGTCGCACAGGGCGATGCGCTCGGAGCGCGCGAAGGAAGCCACGGCCTGCACCTTATCGAGCCGTCCCAGCACCGGGTCGTCTCAAAAAAATTCGTCGCAGCCACGGTGCTGACCTAGGCTTTACCTCGAGATGAGCGACGAGGATCAAATACCCCAGCGGGCCACGACGACCGACGGGTTCAAGGTTCTCGGAGTAGCGATCCGGCGCGAGTGGGCGGTCTTCACCCTCTCGACCCTTGGCTCGGCGCTCTTCGGCGCGCTGACCGTCGCCGACGCCTGGGTGCTGGGCTGGTCCACCGACCACGTCCTCGTGCCGGCGCTGCGCGACGGCGAGATCGGCGCCGGCTGGCTGTGGGCAGTGGTCGGCCTCTTCGTCGGTGTCGCGATCCTGCGGGCGGTCGGGGTGGTGGCGCGGCGGCTGGGCGCTGGGGTGATGCAGTACCGCATGCAGGCCCATTCGCGGCGCGCGGTCACCCGCCAATACCTCGCGCTCCCACTCGCCTGGCACCACCGGCACCCCACCGGCCAGCTGCTCTCCAACGCCAACTCCGACGTCGAGGCGTCCTGGGCGCCGATCGCGCCGCTGCCGATGGCCGTCGGCACCCTCGCGATGATGGTGATCGCGATCGGGCAGATGTTCTGGACCGACGTCGTGCTGGCCTCGGTCGCGATCCTCGTCTTCCCAGCGGTCGTCGTCGCCAACCTGGTCTTCCAGCGCTTCTCCTCACCGCTGATGACCCGTGCCCAGCAGCTGCGCGCAGAGCTCTCCGGGATCGCCCACGAGTCCTTCGACGGCGCCCTCGTCGTCAAGACGCTGGGCCGCGAGGCGGAGGAGACCAGCCGCTTCCAGGACAAGGCCCAGGAGCTGCGCGACGTCAACATCCACGCCGGCCGGCTCCGTGCCGCCTTCGACCCGATCCTGGCCGCGCTGCCCAACATCGGCGTCCTCGCCGTCCTGGCCGTCGGCGTCGGCCGTGTCTCCAGCGGTGCCGCCGCGCCCGGCGACGTCGTCCAGATCGGCTTCCTGCTCACCATCGTCGCCTTCCCGATCCGTTCCTTCGGATGGCTGCTGGGAGAGTTCCCGCGCAGCGTGGTCGGCTACCGGCGGGTCCAGCGGGTCCTGGACGCGACCGGACGCCTGGCCTACGGCACGGCGACGACCAGCCGCGAGCCGACCGGTGCCCGCGTCCGGGTGGACGGCATCTCCTACGCCTACGCCGACGGCCCGACGCTCCTCGACGGTGTCGACTTCGAGGTCGAGCCGGGGCGTACGGTCGCGATCGTCGGCGAGACCGCCGCCGGCAAGAGCACCCTGACCATGCTGCTCGCGCGGCTGGTCGACCCGGAGGCGGGCCGGATCACCCTGGACGGCACCGACCTGCGCGACCTGGACGCGGGGGAGTGGGCCCGGGTGGCGGCGCTGGTGCCGCAGACGGCCTTCGTCTTCGACGACTCCGTACGCGGCAACGTCACCCTCGGCGCCGACCTCACCGACGACGAGGTCTGGTCTGCGCTCAAGGCGGCCCAGGCCGACGGCTTCGTCACCGCGCTGCCGAACGGCCTCGACACCACCCTCGGCGAGCGCGGCGCGAGCCTCTCCGGCGGGCAGCGGCAGCGCCTGGCCCTGGCCCGAGCACTCGTACGCCGCCCACGACTCCTGATCCTCGACGACGCCACCTCGGCGGTCGACCCCGAGGTCGAGCAGCGCATTCTCGCAGCGCTGCGGAGCGGCGCAGACAGCGGAGCGTTGCGTGACGGCGCGGGCGACACCAGCCTCGTCGTGGTCGCCTACCGCAAGGCCACCATCGCGCTCGCCGACGAGGTCGTGCACCTCGAGGACGGTCGCATCCGCGACCGTGGCACCCACACCGAGCTGCTCGCCCGCGACGAGTCCTACGCCCGCCTGGTGAACGCCTACGAGACCCCGGAGATCATCCAGTGACCGCGACCCTCGAGCCCGAGACCCGGGTCGGCAGCGGCGAGGAGCTCGGCGCGATCGAGACCATCCGCCGGGGCGTCAAGCACTCCCCGGAGCTGGTCGAGGGCATCCGCGGCACCTTCGCGCTGGCCGTGGTCGCGAGCGTCGGGCAGGTCGTGGTGCCTGTTGTCGTCCAACAGACCCTCGACAACGGCCTGAGCGGTCCGGGCGGCCCCGACCTCGGCTACGTCCTGCGCGCCGGCCTCATCGCGGTGGTCGCCATCGCGGTCACCGGCTGGGCGTCGTTCAAGATGACCAGCCGGCTCTTCACGGCCGCCGAGCGGGGCCTGGCGACGCTGCGTACGAAGGCCTTCCGGCACGTCCACGACCTGCCGATGCTCACCCAGTCGACCGAACATCGCGGCGCGCTGGTCTCGCGGGTGACCAGCGACGTCGACCAGGTCAGCCAGTTCATCGTCTTCGGCGGCCTGCTCTTCATCGTCAGCATCGGGCAGATGCTGATCGCCACCGTCGTGATGGTGGTCTACTCCTGGCAGCTCGCGATCCTGGTGTGGCTCTGCTTCGGCCCGCTCTTCCTGAGCCTGCGGTTCTTCCAGCGCAAGCTGTCCGCGGCCTACACGCTCTCCCGCCGTCAGGTCGCCAAGATGCTCTCCGCGGTCTCCGAGCCGGTCGTCGGGGCGGCCGTCGTGAAGGCGTACGCCGTCGAGGACCGCACCCAGGAGCGCATCGACCGTGAGATCGACGCCACCAGCGCCGCCCAGATCAAGGCGCAGGCCTACACCTCGGTCTTCTTCAGCCTCGGCGGCCTCTCCGGCGGTCTCGCCAACGCCGGCGTGATCGTCGGCGGCGTCCTGCTGGCCCTGGCCTACCGAGGGAGCGGCGGCGCGCTGAGCGTGGGCGAGATCCTGGCCTTCGCGTTCCTGGTGACGCTGTTCGTGGGCCCCGTGCAGATGGGTACGCAGATCCTCACCGACGCGCAGAACGCGATCGCCTCCTGGCGGCGCACGATCGGGATCCTGGACACGCCGGCCGACCTCGTCGACCCGGGCGAGGCTGGGACGGTGCTGCCCCGCGGCCCGCTCTCGATCGAGTTCGACGACGTCACCTTCGCCTACCCCGGCGGTCGCCCGGTCCTGCACGACATCTCCTTCGACATCGCGCCCGGCCGCCGGGTCGCCGTGGTCGGCGAGACCGGCTCGGGGAAGTCGACGATCGCGAAGCTGCTCACCCGGGTGATGGACGTGACCGACGGCCAGGTCCGTCTCGACGGTGTCGACGTACGCGAGATCGGCAACGCCTCGCTGCGCACCAGCGTCGTGCTCGTCCCGCAGGAGGGCTTCCTCTTCGACTCGACACTCGCCGAGAACGTCCGTTACGGGCGGCTGGACGCGAGCGACGCGGAGATCGAGGAGGCCGCCCGGGTGCTCGGCCTGGGGGACTGGCTGGCCGGACTCCCCGACGGAGTCCGCACCAACGTCGGACAGCGCGGCGAGTCGCTCTCGGCCGGCGAGCGCCAGCTCGTGGCACTCCTGCGGGCCCAGCTCGCCGATCCTGACCTGCTCGTCCTCGACGAGGCGACCTCCGCGGTCGACCCCCGTCTGGAGATGCGGATCAACCGGGCCCTGGAGCGCCTGATGAGCGGCCGCACGGCGCTCACCATCGCCCACCGCCTCTCCACCGCCGAGGCGGCCGACGAGGTGATCGTCGTCGACGCCGGACACCTCGCCCAGCGCGGCCCGCACAGCGAGCTGGTGGCGCAGGCAGGCTCGACGTACGCACGCCTGCACGCCTCCTGGGTCGCCCAGCAGGGCAGCTGAATCAGGCCGCGAGCACGGTGAACGGAGCCCAGGGGAGGTTGCGGACGACCGTGAAGGCGACGGTCAGTGCCAGCCAGGCATAGAGCGCGGTGCGGGAGCGGGCCCAGCCCGGCGCGGCGCGACCGCCGACGCGGTCGCGGAGCCAGAAGAACCAGAGCAGCGCGAGCAGCGGCACCCCGAGCAGGAACATCAGCGCGTTGTGGCCGATCGCCCCGGCGACGTCGCCCGACAGCAGCGACATTGTGCCGCGCGTCATCCCGCATCCGGGGCAGTCGATGCCGGTCAGAGCGTGGATCGGGCACGGCGGAACGTAGGCGACGAGCCCGGGAGAGGCGGCGAAGACGGCCGCGAGGCCCGCCCCGCCGGCCACGACGGCCAGTGGGACGAGCCCCGCGCGCACCCGTGAGGGTGTGGTCACATGCTCGCCGTGCCGGACGCCGCGAAGAGTCCGAGAGCAACCGAGGCGATGATGTAGAGGACGATCACGACGACGCCGGTGATGGCGCCGATGATGCCCCACTTCTTGGCGCCCTCGGCGTCACCCTGGACGGCCTTGACGATCGAGACGATGCCGAAGGGCAGGCAGCAGAAGATCGTGACCAGGATGCCGATCACGAGGGCGCTGGTGTCGGTCTGCTTCGCCGGTGCCGGCTGCGGGGTGGAGTTAGCCATGGTGCGGTGTTCTCCAGTTTGAATAGTCGACTCGACGAGTCGGCTGACAGGGCCTTACCGAGACCGGCCCCGATGACCGGGAGAGTCTGGCAGCCCGGGGCTTCAAGGGCGCCCGATAAGGGTCGCGACATGCCGGTTGTGTCCGTACTGTTGCCCAGCGGGATACTGGAGCCGTGACTACTGGACCCATGAGCGAGGGACTGGACCCCGCCATCGCCGATCGCCTCAAGCGCAACCCCGATGGGCTGGTGCCCGCGGTGGCGCAGCAGCATGACACCGGCGAGGTGCTGATGCTCGGCTACATGGACGACGAGGCCCTCGCGCGCACGCTCGCGACGGGCCGGGCGACCTACTGGTCCCGCAGCCGGCAGGAGTACTGGGTCAAGGGGGAGACCTCCGGCCACCGGCAGTACGTCAAGGAGGTGCGCCTCGACTGCGACGGCGACACGATCCTGCTCAAGGTCGACCAGGAGGGCCCTGCCTGCCACACCGGCGACCACACCTGCTTCGACGCCGGTCTGATCTCGTACGGTGCTATTTCGTGAGGGCTTCGTTCGGTCCGACCGTCACCGCCGGCCTCGCCGGCGCGGCTCTGGCCGCGTGGGCGGGCTCCAACGAGTGGGTGAAGGTGACCGCCCCGGCCCAGATGCCGGCCGACCTCAACGACTCCCCGGCCACCACCGGCCTGGCCCTGGTCGCCCTCGCGGCCTGGGGCGTGGTCCTGGTCACCCGAGGTCTCGTACGCCGCCTGGTGGCCGCCCTCGCCGGCCTGGCCGGGATCGGCGTGATCATCACCTTCTTCGGCCATGCCGGGATCGACGCGCTCGGCCGGGCGATCGACTCCGAGGTCGTCTGGGGCGAGACCGAGCACACCACCACCCCCTGGCCCTACCTCGCGCTCCTGGGCGCGGTCCTGACCGTCGCGGCGGCCGTCGCCGCCGTACGTCTGGCTCCTTCCTGGCCCGAGATGGGCCGCAGGTACGACGCCCCGGCCGCCGCGAAGCCGGAGGAGAAGCCATTGGAGGAGCAGTCCACGATCGATGTCTGGAAGTCGTTGGACGAGGGTCGGGACCCGACATCGGGGGATCAATGAATACACTGCAGCCAAGCAAAGTGAACTCGTAGAGGAGCATCGCATGTCCGCCAGCCACGGCAACACCCCGGCAGCCTGGATCGCAGTCGCGGTCGGCCTCCTCGGCTTCCTCATCGGCAGCGTCGCCATGATGCTCGAGCCGATCAGCTGGTTCGTCTTCTGGGTCGGCGTGGCCGTCACGGTCGCGGGCGGCCTGCTCTTCATCGTGCTCTCCAAGCTCGGCTTCAACGTCGAGTCACACTGAGCCTGTGAGACAGCGAGGCCCCCGGCGGATTCGCCGGGGGCCTCGCTGATTTCAAAGAGCCGAGCTCAGCTGGACTGAGCTCAGTAGGTGGTGGTGGTGCCGCTGAAGTCGAGCGCACCCGACAGGTTCAGGATGATCCCGATGATGCCCAGGACCACGGCGACGATGCCGAGGATGAAGCCGGCCGTGGCCATGCCGCGCCCGCCCTGCGCGCCGCCGGAGGCGTCGATCTCGTTCTGGGCCATCTTGCCCAGGATGATCGCCGGGATACCGGTGAAGAAACCACAGCAGACACAACCGAGAATGCCGAGGACAAGTGCCCAGATCGCCTTCTTGTTGTTGCCCGCAGGCTGACTGGGCTGCCCGGGTGCCGGCGAACCGTACGGGGGCGGCGGCGGCGGAGTTCCGTAGCTCATGTGTGTCTGACCTCCAAAGTCAGGCGAGTTGGGTAGAGATGGAAGAAACTTAACGTTTCCCGCCCGCACTGTGGCGCCAAATCGGGCGTGTCACGGTTCGGGTGAGAGGCTTTGCACGTGGGTCATACCCGGAAACGAGAGGTTTAAACATGTCGGTGCTCGAAAAGATC